>NZ_BROD01000001.1:1239230-1549038 GCF_024345225.1 Clostridium sp. TW13 | reverse complement strand
TCTTCTGCAACGGAATTAGTAGTTGGAGCAATAGTTCCTATACACCCTCTAAGTGCGCCAAATTTCTTTAAGGATACAAAAACTCCGTGTTTTTTATTTAAAAGTTCAGCAGGTAAATTTGAAATATCCTTTATCTTACTGCCATGAGTAAAATAATAATTTAAACTTTCCCTAGCGAGCTTTGTATATGGATTGCCTTCACTTAATTTTTTTCTCATTTTTTCTTCCTTAGATTTAATTAATAAATCTAAAGCACTGCTTTCCTCATCTTCTCTTGCAAATCTCATTACTCCATATCCAACACCAAAAGGTCCTTCGTAAGATAGAAGTTCTCCTCTAAATTTCGTTCCTTCCATTGCACCAAGAAGAATATACACAGAATTCAACCCACATTGTGCAGCTTCCTCAATCATAGTGCTATCCATATTAAACAAAGAATTTACATCGCCCTTTTCAAGACCTTCTAAAAATTCCTTATCAAACTTCTCTCCATATGGGGAATATGAATATGGTCCCTCTTCCTTAAGCTTATGAGATAAATCCCCACTAGCTATTATTACTGTTTTCCTTCCAAGTTCCTCTGCAACCTTCTCTATTTCCATACCAAATTTATATAAGGACATATTTCCAATCAAAGAGTAAGTAACGTGTACCAATTTATATTCATTGTAGTACTTATTCACAAAATATAAAGGAACCATAGTTCCATGGTCTAACTTAAAACCGTGATTATATTTTCTTAGCAAATCTGTATCCACTTTAGCTGCTGGTATTCCTTCAAAATGACAAGCAAGACTTAACTTCTCATTAAACTGTCTGTCAATTGGGACATCCATTCTAACATTCATACATCTAAACTGGCTTAAGTCTCCAGATATTCTATCCTCATCAGAAATTGCTATAGCATCTGAAAACATAGTTGCATGGGGAGTAATAACTATTATAGTTTCTGGCTTTAAATCTGATATCTCTGCTCCAATTTTATTGCAAGCATTTGTTGTTTTCTCAATCTTTCTTTCTTCACCTTTTCCCACATCTGGAATTATAATTGGTGGATGTGGCATTAAGTAATAACCCAAAACATTATTCATACACAAATTCTCCTTGCTATAAGTTTATTTCTTATATTATCCCTAAATTTTAAAATAATTATTAGGATTATATTGTTAATACTTTTTTTACTAGAAGTGTGTCCCCTTTTATCATTTACATTTATTTTCTTGTTATCCTAAAACTATTTAAAATGCATTAAGCATAATTATTTGTATACCTTTCTTTTGATTAATGTACAAAAATAGAATAAAGAGTAGACCACTATACATCTATCTACTCTTTGAAGCTTCATATTCATTAGCAACTAGTATCTTATTTGTATGTGGAATATATTTTATATAATAAGTTTTCCCATTTGCTAAGGATCCAATTGGCAACTCACAATCAAATTTAAACATCTCACCTGTATTTAAATTTGCTGCCTTAGCTCCTTCTATCCTATTGGCATAACTTCCACTACCTAATCTCAGAGATCTTATTGTAAACTTGTCGCATCTTATATCTCCTGTTGCATATTCAACTGTATTGTATATAGTTGTACAGGTTAGATATGAAAATATTAATATCATTGGAGAACTGATAATAATAGCAACTACAGCTACTATATATTTTAAGATTCTTTTCTTCGTATTTTTATCACTTTTCAATTTTTTTATTGTGTTCACACCTACAAAATAGAAAATCGTAATAAAAAAAATTATACACAAAACACCACTACGATAATCATTGAAAAAAGGACTCACTTTACTTACTATAATTCCTACAATTATGCTTATAATCAATAATATTAAATTAATTGTCATAATAATATGGCTATCTGATTTTTCTACCACTTTTGTTTGTTTATTGCTTTTCATGCTTTCTCCCCTTTTATTTATATATTAACATTGTATTACTCTAAAATTTTAATCGCAAATTTTAGAGTATGAATTCTCTAATAATTGTAAAATATAATATTTTCTAATTATTTTTAAAAGTTAATGCACATACTAACAATATTAGAAACCATATAAAAATAGAATTTAACTAATACACATTAATTATCTAAAGCAAGGTAATATACTTTATCTATTAAACTAACTAATGATACTCACATACTTTTTGGAGGAAATTATTATGTTTTTTCTACAATTTAAAAATGATAAAAAGCACTCTGCTGTTTTAAAAAAATTAACTACTTCTGTAAAAATAATTGAACATAATGAGCTTAAATGGATAGATATTATTATGCCTAGCAAAAAAGAAATTGATATGCTTAATGATATGTATGGCTTTCATGAGCTTTTACTAGAGGATTGCATGACTGAACATCAAAGACCAAAGGTGGATTCTTATGAAGATTATAGTTTTATTGTTCTTCATCTGCCTCGATACAAAAAGGATCTTTTCAGACTAGATTTTGAAGAAATAGATATTTTTATAGGTAAGAATTATCTAGTCACACTTCATGAGGGAGAGCTTAAGCCCTTAGTAAATTTGGCCAATAACTGCCAAACCAAAGAAGAAGCTCGAAAAGAATATATGGAAGAAGGCTCTGCACTTCTGCTATATGAGATAATAAAGGCTCTGTTTGATTATTGTTTTCCTATGCTTGATAAAATCGGAAATATGGTCAATCAAATAAATAAACAAGTATTTACTAATCGTTCTAAAGATATGCTTGAAAATATATCAAGAACAAAGATGCAAATAATTAATTATAGAAGTGTAATTAAGCCTCTAAGACCTGTTACTTTGACACTTGAAAAAGTTATTCTTAAATATCTTCCTAAGGATATGGATATATATTTTGATGATATAACTGATAAAATAGAAAAAATATGGGATATGCTTGAAAACTATAAAGAGGTTATAGAAGCAGCTGATAGTACCTATGCATCACTAACAAATCATACTATTAACGGGCTAATGCGTACCTTTACTATTATTCAAGTAGCTATACTTCCTATGACTCTTGTAAGTGGACTTTTTTCTATGAATGTTCAAGGTATTCCTATGCACAGTTATGCTAAAGCCTTCTGGATAGTGTTTGGAATGATATTTATTCCAACATTATTAATTGGGATATTGTTTGTTGTTAAGAGAGATAAATGGTTCTAACCTACAAGCTAAATGTAAATTTTAGTTTAAATTTAATTCAAACCTCCTATAATTATGTATAATGAATTATAGAATGTATTTAAGCATCTTGAAAAATAAATAAGTTTATATGCAAAAAATATTTGAACTTATTATCTATTTCTAGACGCCCTAAGTCATATCATTTTTGTAAGAGGTGATTCCAACTATGTATATTGCTTGCAATTGGTCGAAATCTTTAGAAATACTTTTAGAAAAGAATACTATTAAGTTAGATTATATTAAATCAGGTGCCTATGGCAATTTTAATGAAGAATTTGAAAAAATGCGTTCTCTTCATCCTATCTTGCTTCATGGTTTAGGCTATTTCGAATGTACTGGTATGAATAATATTGAAATTGTAGATTTTGATTTAGCCAATAAATTGATAAAAGATTGCAATTCTCCTCATTATGGTCTGCATCTTACGCTGAAAAATTCAGATATGTATGAAGGTATGTCCGAAGAGGACATATATAAAAGAATGTGCAAAAATATTCAACTATTTAAAAATAGTATATCTGTTCCTTTATTGCTGGAGAACATCCCTGATACACCAGAAGATAGAACGCTCTATGATCATTATCCTTATGTAAAGCCAGCACAAATTGATAGGTTGCTTTCAGATAATGACGTAGCATTCTTACTGGATATATCACATGCAAAAATTACTGCCCAATATCACGGTTTGGATGTATATGATTATATTGGGCAGCTTCCTCTTGAGAAAATAGTAGAAATTCATGTAAATGGTTCTGGATATGATAAAAATGGTTTTCCTGCCGATATTCACGGTTCTATGAAGGATGAGGACTATGAATTACTGGAATGGATACTTAAACGTGCCAATCCATATGTAGTTTCATTGGAATACATAGGAACAACTGGTGAAAATCAGCAAACAATCATCCATTCGTTAGAAAAACAACTAAATAAATTGCAAAGTATATGCAATAAAAAAATATAAAATAAGAGGAACTATATGATTAATATAACTTTAACAGTTTTACTAGCTTTTTTATGTGGTTCAATTCCTACAGGATATTTAATCATAAAAAGATTATATGGAATTGATATAAGAACCACAGGCAGTAAAAATATAGGATCAACAAACGTTAAAAGACTAGCTGGAACTAAAATATCTATCATTACTCAAACAATAGATGTTCTAAAAGGATTACTTCCAGTACTTCTAGGTATGTATCTATCAAAAATTATAGAATTACCAATAACACAAGCTACTTATGTTTCTATAATTGCAATAGCAGTTATTTTGGGACATGATTATACTCCATTTCTCAATTTTAATGGTGGGAAGGGAGTAAACACAACCCTTGGAGCATTTTTCTTGATTGCTCCACTACCAACAATCAGTGGAGTTGTAGTTCACTTAATACTAGGTAAATTCACAAATATAGTTTCTATGAGATCCATCATATTAGGAGCAACTATACCTATAATGTCTATAATTATGAACTTACAAATTAGCATAATTATCTCTTCTACTATAGCATGCTTATTGATGATATTTAGGCATAAAGATAATTTAATTAGAATAATAAATCATCAAGAAAACTAGCCTATTTAGTATATGTTATACAATAAAAACTCCACCTCGGATATTATAGGTTTAGAACCAAACTATCCAAGGTGGAGTTTCTACTATGTTATCTTTAGGGTTGTCCTACTTATTTTCTCATAAATTAATCTCTTATTGCTTGAAAAACAGCGAGCAATTAAATGTAAAAAGGCTACTGCATCTATTAATATAATTAAAATTATTAAAAAATATGAAATTGTTCTATGAGACATCCGACTACTAATAGATGATGTAATAAACGCTAAATAATTCATTCCAAAAAATACATAGTATAGAAGCGTATATCTTACTAATACTTCTTTAAATTTTAATTTTTTTCCCTTTCCTGCTACTCTTACTCTAAGAAGCCATTTGCCAAAGGTTCTACCATTAGTGAAATATGTCAGCAAAATAAAATATAAAAATACAAATATATATGGCTTAAGATACTCTCTGGAGATTATCCAAAAAACGATGAATATTCCCCAATCAAACATTAACGATATCCCCCTTCTTATAAACCCAACTGGCAAAAGCTCTAGTTGAACTTTTTCATCAAGTTTACGTACATTGGGAAGTATGCTTTTAAATATAGGAGATATCATGTATCCTATAGCTCCACCTAAAGTGTTTAGAAATAAATCATCTACATCAAATAATCTATAAGGAGCATTATAATATCCATATAGCCCACTTAATTGAGTCAACTCAAAAAATAGTGATGTGCAAAAACATATAAAAACTGTTTTTATAAAACTCTTATTAAAATAATAAGATAAATATATCCCAAGTGGAGTAAGTAAAATTGCATTAAAAGCAGCCTGTAAAAAAGCTCTTTCTTTGAAAATATGTAAATACGTTTTTGGGTGTGATTTATGAACCTGCGTATACTTCAATATTTCAGTTATAAACCGAAATGGCTTAAGTTGTATATGTTGTGTATTAGGTTTCTGAAAACTTAATACATCACGAGTTTTTGGTAATGGTAATATTATAAGATAATAAGCCACCAATAAATATAATAAAAATGAATACAGCAAAAAAGCTCTAAAAATATTAATATATCCATGTTTTCTATATTGATAAATCAAAAATGGCAGAGTAATTATTAAAGCAATAAATGGAAAACAAATTATGGCTATTTTTATTGGAAATATATATTCTGACATATCTTCAACCTCCTCGTTAGTAATAAACTTATTGTTATGCCTTGTCCAAAATTAAAGTTCTATAAACGATATATTATTAGCTAATGGAATAAAGAATTCTTTACTCCATCTTTCTATTGCCGCACTAAACCACTCTAAATTTTCTCCATTGTTTATATGCGTTGCTATAAATAAAATAATTTGGAATACCATAAACGCTTCAATGTATTTAGTATCTATTTCTTCATCAATAATACTTTTATATCCGCTAAGTATGGATTTTCGCTGTTCTAGATTATCAAAATGACTAAATAATGAGCCTAAATCCATATAATAATAGCTATTTCCGCACAAACAAAAATCTATAGGTGCCACTTGTCCTTCATGTAAAATCAAGTTTGACTTTGCAAGATCAGAATGAACTATCCCCTTTGAATTTTCTATTAATTCTAACTCATTCATTCGATTAGCAATTTCATTAGCAGCATCTACCACAACTTTAAGTTGTTCACTAGATAGAATATTTAATTCTACTCCTGTTTTAATCTTTAAAATAGTGTTTACCAACAAACTCTTATCATAAGAATATCTATCTAAATTACTATCTTTAGAATATTTCTTTGAAAATCGGTGAAATTTACCTACCATCTTACCTATAGTAAATAAAACTTCTTCATTTATTTTCGATTCCTGCACAGTACTTCCCTCTATCCATGAGAGAAGTGTTACTGGTGTCCCATCATTTAAAACTGTCACAAACGACCCTTCTTTGTTTTTTATAGGCTGTTGCACTAATATATCTGTATTTTCCCTTATAGAATTTATTAGCTTCATTTCACTTTCTAATAAGCTTACAGAATGCTTTTCATCACCAAAAACATCAAGTGAAAACTTTTCACTTGGTTTATGAATTCTGACAACATATTGTGCGTTTGTCAACTCATCTTTAACTTTATAAGTTTCATTTTCATTATGCCGTATAAATTCAACTTTAGGGCATTGAACTTCATAGTTATTTAAGGCTTCATTTAATATAGCATTCATTTTTCTCTCCTTGGAACATGATAATTGTTCTAAAATCAATGAAATATTTATATAGTAATATACTAAATTATAAAACATAGACTTCTATATTATACACTACTTCGAAAATAATTCTACAACTATGCCTTCTTATTTTGAAATTGTCATTTCTTAAAAACTTACAAAAAACTTATAAGTTATATCTAAAAGATACATTGTCATTATACCGATTACTACCCATCCTAATAAAGCTGCCTTATTATTCTTTTTAGGTTTTGGTTTCATGTTTTCAGCCATTTCCTCTAATGTATGATTAATTTGATTTAGTGCATCTTCTTGACTCATATTCTCTCCATCTTAAAATTTATTTCAAAATAGATTTATTAAATACATTTAAGTTTTATGCATTAACATATTAATAAAAATCTATGTTTTAATTCAATGTAAAAAAAGTGCTAAAATCGTAGATATTAATGGTATAATTAGAATATATTATATATTGGTTATAATTCACTACTCAACTGTAAAATATTGTTTATTATAGGAGATTAATATATATATAAATAATAAACATAGAAAAACAGACATTTTGGAACTGCAAATATAATCCAATAAACAATACAATCAAACAAAATGTAACTAATATATTTAGAAGTGGAGAATAATTACTTCACTATCTTAATACATTAAGCACTATAGAAATGGTACATGCTGTCCTCTAGAATAGGACAATACGAGGTATAAAATAGGAGTGGTAAGGTTGAAATATTCAAAGAATAAAATAATTCATTTTTTTGTTTTTGGAAGCATTTATATGAATGTTGAAATCATAGCAAGAATTGTTGGAAAGCAACTTGTAGGATATAAAGGTATAAAGCCTTTGTCACTTATGGGCTATACAAGTTTATGGATGTTTGCTGTTGGAGGAATATGTGGGGTATTGATAGGAAGCTTAAATGATCATCCACGGTTTTATGATAAGAAAATATGGCAACAAATTCTTATCGGCGGTACCACAATAACTTTAGCTGAATTGTTTTCAGGGATACTATTAAATCTAATTTTGGGATTAAACATATGGGATTATTCAAAAGATTCATTCAATTTCATGGGACAGATTGAATTAAAAAACTGCTTACTTTGGTACCTTATGATTACCCCTATTATAATATGGTTTGATGATATGCTTACTTATTATTTATACAAAGAAGGAGAATCATATAATTTATTAGAAGTGTATAAAAAATTAATAAAGTTAAAATAAGTAAGGTTGGATAGCCTATTGAACTATCCAACCTCTTAAATAAAATCTAATCTTCTAAAATTTATACAAAATTATTAGCAAACTCTACCTTATCTCAACTTCACAACTTACTTTATCATCATTTAATACAATTGAGACTTTTGTGTTACCATATCTACCTTCTATAGCACTATCCTTCCCAAAGTTCTGAGAGATTTTTTCATCTAGCTCTTTTAAATCTATTTTTTCTGTAGACACAAGCCTTAAATATTTTTCAAATAAAGTTCCTGATACCTTAAACTTTTTAGGATCAAACTTACTTTTGTCTATCATCATTTCTAATGAAGATTTTATCTTCTCAGCATCTTGGTCTTTACCATATAAGCTCTTTGCCTCAAGACAATAAGAACAATTATAATTATCTACTGGCATTATATTTTGATAATACAAACTGTTCGGTTTCTTGTTCCCTTTTACGGTTGGATCACTAAAATTTATTTCATCTACTTTACCTGGCTTACCTTCTGTAGTTTTTTGCTTCTCAAGATTATCTTTTATAAAATCTCTAACTTTTGAGTATTTATTATTATACTCATCGACCATCTGTGAGCTTGTCATTGGTTTAGAATCTTTTTCACCATCTCTATATTCTTTTCCGCATCCTACTAATCCTATACATAAAGTTAACATCAAAATTAATGATACTGCTATATGTCTTTTTCTTTCAGTTACTAATCTCTTTTTTAACATTAAAATTTCCCCTTTTAATACATTTTCTTGTTTTCACGCTTAATTATACATCATATAAAGTAATAATTGCAAATTTTTTACACATTATGTGTGCAAATAAGCTTGACTCAATTAATATTGTATAACTACAAGAGGAGTGAGATTGCACTAAAAAGTTTTACTATAAATAATATCCTAGTTAAGAATATTGAATATTAACGGTAATCTTAGTTTTTTAATTTTATTATTTCTATATAGCAAAAAACTTGAAGCTATTTCTAATCCTCTAAGCAAATTCTCTTCTTTAGTTGCTCTAATTAATATCTCATATACATATGCATCATTTATAAGATTCCCTTTTAAAATTGCTGGCCCTATAATTTTACCCCTCCATGCTAATTTTTAATTAAACTTATATCACACTACTTCCCAATCCATAGCAACTATATCATCATGTGAAGGACACCATCTTTGAAAACTATGACCATCAAAAAATACTATCTGCTTATTAGTAACATCGTATGATAATTCCGAGCAAGGTAACCATGCCTTTCTTGAAATAGTTTTTCTACTATCCATTAATATTTTAAATATCTCATCAAATCTCAAGATACTACCATCCTCTCTGTTTATCACTTAAGTAAGTGTCTATTAATATCAAAACTCATATCTTCATAACCAAATTTCAAATTTGTAGATTCTAATGTTTATACTCTTTCATTTATAAACCAAACATCCATTTCTTGTGTTGAAGGTTTTTCAAATAAAGAATTTAATTTTACTAGAAGTCCTTCATCAACATAATATGCATTAGCTTCGCTTTTACAAACCTTCTGATTTCTTTCTTCAATATTTTTCTTCCAATCTTCATCTGAAATATCTATATAGTGCCATTCATAATCAATATTTCTTTCTAAATAGTATTTTGATATATTATTCCGCTCTTGTTTGCTCCAAAATCCAAAATCCAAAACAACATTGACTCCAACTTCAATAATTTCCTCTGTTTTTTTATAAAAATACTGCTTTACCTTCTCTACTAATACATCGTGCCTATCTCCAACATCATTTAGAGACAAATCAAATAATATTTCGTCACATGACAAAATAACAGCATTATTATTCTGTTTTAACAATTTCGTATAGTAGCTTTTCCCACTGCAAATCTTACCACATAATAAAATTACTTTTGCCATAATTTATCTTTAGTGA
Source organism: Clostridium sp. TW13 (assembly GCF_024345225.1). NCBI lineage: Bacteria > Bacillati > Bacillota > Clostridia > Eubacteriales > Clostridiaceae > Inconstantimicrobium > Inconstantimicrobium mannanitabidum. Next base: position 1,538,933 of record NZ_BROD01000001.1, on the reverse strand, counting down.
GTAAGTGTATAACAAGTACCAAATGCCCACTAAAATTCACCTCTTTCTTTTTATACTATTTTTTGTGTATAATATGTTAATAATTTGTGACATACATCTAATATCTAGTGTATAAGGTACTGTAAGCCCCTTATCATGGCTATTTATACACTGATTACATATAAACAATGTATACCGTATCTATAGACATTATTTTTAATTATATATAATTTTGGACATAAGTAAAAGACCTTCAGTTATTTGAAGGTCTTTTTATTATGTTCTTTATTTTGTTATATATGATTATCACATGCATAATATAGTCAAAATAAATTAGAAAATAAAGCTTGTCCTATTCTATAATTCAGTAGCATCACTAAAACATTTATATCCTATTTTTTTATTTATAATATTTATTCTTACACCTAAAATTCCATACCCATCTTTCCCAGAATTTTTTGTTTTAACTTCACAATTTGTACAAAAAAGCTTTTGTGATTTGCTTTTATAATCCTGCAAAAGATTAATATCAGGTAATTTACAATTACTATATACAGTACTACAACTTATTAAGGTGTTATTTATACCAGAAAATTCTAAATAATCTAAGAAAGGTCTTGATTTCTTAGAACCATGATGTGGAATTTTAATATAATGAATTTCTTCTGGTAATGAAATATTATCATAAAATCTTTTTATAGTTCTTTTTTCAATATCACTTGTGAACAATAAATTTATTCCTTCACATTCCATAAGTAATCCTATAGAAAAATGATTGTTTTTCAATTCTTTATTATCATATTGAGAAAGTACCAAATCATAAAATGGAGAAATACTTGTTATACAAAACTTATAAGGTTTTAATCTATCCTCGCTTCCTATTGAAAGATTAAGTAATTTCATATTTGCTTGAGCCTCAACAACATCATACATTTGAGTATCTCTTTTCTTTTTTACTTTTCCCCCTATATTTTCACATATACTTCTTGTTTTATCATCCAATTTATCACTTAACTCTAATAATGATTGAGGAATTATAATTCTTGTATTTTTATCTGAGTATTTATCAAATATTTTATCTATCCCTATAGAATGGTCATCATCTGGGTGTGTCCAACATAAAAAATCTATTTTTTCAATATTAAATTTATCAAGTAGTTCTATAGTTTTATTGATTTTATTCTCCTCATAACAATCTATGACTCCCGAAAAAATAATTTGTTTTTCGGGATTTTCACTTCTTATTAAAAATAAAATACTTTCACCTGCACTATTGTAGCCTATTAAATATATTTCTAAGAATAAATCTTTTACTTTGCTTAAGTGATTTTTTATAATTCCCATTCTGATTCTTCTAATTTTACATTTTGTCTATCTTGATAACAAACAACACCTTCAGTATATGTTCTCGAATTATATTTGCTAGAAAACTCAATAAATTTATTATCTTTTTTAAAATTAATTTCTATACCATTATTTTTTTTATTATTTAGTAAACTTGAATAATGGTTTTCATAAGTCTCCTTAAAATTAATCATTCTTTTTCATCCCCCATTCTACATTATCACATACACCCTTAACTAAATCATTAGTAAATTCTTTTGTAATATTACATCTAAATATGTGAAATAAATCATCATTTATATTAGTTATAATGTCGTCTAGTTCTTTTGTATCTTCAAATTTTTTAGGAATATCTTCTTCTTTTATGTATCCATCTATATCTAAAATTACATTATACGCTTTTTTATTTATGTCATTTTCTAAAAAACCTTCTTGAATAAATTTAGAAACATTAAATGAATGATTATTATATATAAAATTATCTACTGATTGCCTTCTAACATAATTAATCATTTTTGCATTGTTTAAGCAATCATTACTATTAGAAAAGAAACACTTCCCAAACAAATAATATAATTTGCTTTCTTTGCATATAACATTATTTATTTTCCTTATCCCAAGTCTAGTAAATTTAATAAATTTAAATTTGTCTTGTGCTAATAAAATCGCGTCACAAAAAATCAAAATATAATACTCAAGACAATATTTTTTTTCACAATCTATATTAAATATAATACAACTTTCACCAATTAATAACTGTGTATTATCTTTAGAACTTTGAAAAACAAACATTTGCTCTCGTTTAACTGTTTTCTTTACAATAAGATTATCTGAAGATGATACATCTGGGTCATTTATTTGAAATTCGACTTCATTAGTAATATTTTCATTTGTAAGATAAAAGCCTAAGTTATTTAATTTATTTTGTAAATCAGATACTAATTCTTGTATATTTACTATTCTTAAAAAATCTAATCTTAATATTACTTTACTAAGTAAATTTGAAGTTAAATCTTTTCTCTTAATTTCCTTCTCCAAAATTAAATTCCCCCTCTCTAAATATATACTACATTATATCATACTATATTATATATTTATGATAAATTTTATACTTTTTCATATAGTTTTCCACGAAGAATTTCTAACTGTTGTTTTAATCTTCTATTTTCATCTTTAAGTTCTTCCATATCAACTAATTGGATAATTAGTTTTTCTTTATCTTTTTTAAGTTTCTTTATTTCATCATAAAGTTGTTTTATCTTATCGTCTTTCGCCTTTATCTTATCTTTAGGTGTAGCAACTATACTATCATTAGGAACACCTTTTTCAATGGCTCTTAGGCTTAATATACGTTCTTTAAGAATATCATTGTTGTATAGAGTAGCCTTAGATACGCCTGCTTCCTCGGCTACTGTTTTAAAGTTAATTGTCTTAGTCTTGGAACGCTTTAACTTATCTATTGCTTTATTAACCTTTTCGATAGTTTCTTGGTTTTTCTTTTCAGCAAATTGCTTTAAGCCGTCTGTATTAACATTTCTCTTCTTCATTTATTTGATCCTCCAAACTATCTACTAATGGTTTTAAATACTTATATTTAACATATTGTCTTTCCCAAGAACGTTGTTGACCTAACTCTTTATATCTTGCCATTTCTTTTTCCATAAGGTCTAATTCTTGCTTTAAAATAGGATAGAATTTAACTTCGGTAACGTAGTTAGGACAATTATAGAAAAAACATCCATCACCATCAGAACAGTTGCCCCTTCTAAAATCATATAAACATACACCTGTCGGTAACGGATTAAAACTCATAGATTTTGATAAATTAGAAATTATAATATCAATCTCTTGCTCGGTTTTACCTCTAAACTGTTCATCAAGTTTAGTCTTTATTTCTTTTGCTCTAAGCCCAGCAATTTTAGAGTCTTTACCAAGTATCATATCTGAATATATTTCTTTAACTTCTTCTTCTTGCAAAGTAAGGTAATGTGAAGTCATTTCAATAGATACATGAGCAAACTGTTTCATAATATATGCTATAGGTACTTTTTGTTTGATAAGTTCTCTAACAAAAGTTGCTCTAAATTGGTGAGATTTCAATGGATATAAGTTACCTTTGCTATCTCTTATATCCCACCTTTTAATGAAATTTGGAAGTCTATTTTCTCCCCATTTGTCACCATTTAAAACTCTTATTCCATTATTTCTAATTATAAATAATTCCTTTAATCCACTTTCTGACCTTAACTCTTTAGTATATTCTTCAAGTTCTGTAACTACATTTTTAACTAATTCGTTAATGAATACTTTATGAATTATAGGTTCACCTTTTTCAGTTTTACTAAGAGTAACTTCAATATAATCATATCCATTATTCGTTGTATGAACACAACCTTGTCGAATAGATAATACCTCATTAATTCTAAGTCCTGTTTGACTTTGAATTATTATTCCTGCTTTAGTTAATATATTCTTTTCTTTTAATGCACATTGAAGTATTTTATCAAATACATCTTCTGGGATAGGTTTAGTTTTATTTTCTTTTAAATCCTTTTTAATATCCCATAAATCTAAAGATGTAAAATCTACAAAGATATTGATTTTAGGTACATTCCAACCCTTTATTTGACCTATTTTAATAATTTCTTCAACTACGATACAACACAAATATCCTGTACGTTGAGCAACCTTTTTATCTTCTTTAAGCCATAGAGCATAATCAAGGAATATCTCTTTGAATATTTCATTAAAGCTATCTATGCCATTTAATTTGCAATATTGAATGAATAAAGGTAATTGTCCATTTATATTGTCTCTTACTGTTCTTGGTTTAACTTTTCCTAATCTATAATAAGTATAAAGCTTAACTGTATGTTTCATATCTTTATTTTTTATAAAGTCAAAGTTGATTTTCTTTTGACTTTCCTTAGTTGTTTTAGCAGTTATGAAAAGCGATAAGTCCCATATATCATCAGTAAATTTAGAATCTCCAATTTTTATATTGCTATAATCACTTTCTGTAGTTATTGGTTGTAAATTCAACTTAGTTATTGCCATCTTGTATTTCCTCCAATCTCTTTACAATCTCTTTTAGAATTTCAATAGTAGGTAGAAAATGCTCGGCATAATGGTCGCCATAAATATTTCCCTCTAATTGCTTTTCTAACTCTGCTAAATAGTTCTTATGAGCCTGTAAATACTCTGGAGTAGTTATATATCTACCACAAGTATAACACTTCTGTCTTTTTAATAATCTGTCGCAAATCTTTCCATCATTGCAAGGCTTAGTGCAATAACCATCTTCCATCCTTGCTCCCTTATCCTTATTTTCTTTGAACCAAATTAAATCTTTCTTATCTGTTATAACCGTTTCATCAACTTTGTTGATATTTCCAATAATACCTATATTCTTAAATACTTCGGCTCTTTCTTTATCTTTAATATCAGCGTAATGTCGTTTCGTAGCTGTAGCAGAAGAATGTCCTAAGACTTCTTGTATAGCCTTTAAATCAGTTCCTTTGGATAACATATCAGTGGCAAGTGTTCTTCTAAATTGGTGTGATGTAAGATTATAATATTCACCATTGGTATCTCGAATATCATTGTTCTTAATAAAAGCATTAAACCACTTATGAATTATTCCGCTTTCTGATTTTACCCTCATTATTTCTCCAACATTTTTACCAGTCGATACTCTATGAATAAATAAATAATTTTTAATATTATCATCAGCCTGTTCTCTTAATTCTTTTGTATGCTCTATCAACTTTTCGACTGCGATAGCACATTCATTAGGAATAGGAATTGGTTGACGTTCCTTGCGGTTTTTATGGTCATACCAAGTTAAGGTGTAACCACTAATTAAATGTGGCTTAACACTATCAATAGTTAATTTAAGCATATCGCCAATTCTCATTCCTGTTGATTGTAAAATGATTATTCCATATTTGATATAAAAGTTTTCTTCGTTTACTAATGCTTTATTTATTTGTTCTAAAACTTCATCAGGAATAAAATGTATTTTAAGTTCTCTATTAATTCCTGCATATTCATTACCTGTAAATATCTCCATTTTAGGAACTTCATCAGGCATATATAGTTGCCCCCAACGAATGATATTCTTAACCGTTTTTAAACAATTTCTTTTCATTGAAGTCGAATATTTTTTATTATTTTTAGGACTTACTAAGGTATTTAAATATGACATCAAGTTGCTTATTTCTTTATTGGTTAGCTTATTTAAATTTGTTATATTGTTTAATTCAAAAAACTGATTAACTCTATTGAAGTTTGTAATAACTTCTCTATACAACCAATATAAAACTTTATTTCTTTCTCTATAATTTCTCCAAATATAAGCTTTAACAACATTTTTGATGCTATCACTTTTGATATATGAAAAATCAAACTTGAACTTTTCGCCACAATGTTGTGAGTTGCTATCATTATCTATTAGTTCCCATTTATCACCGTTAGGCATTTTACTCGCCACTTACTCCACCTCCAATTAAAGAACTCTTACTCCAATATCTACTTAAATTATCTTCAAGATATTGATTTGAAATATGAGTATATTGTTGAGTTGTTGTGATATGTTCATGCCCTAAAATTATCTTAACAACACTAATATCCATACCACTTTGAACTAGAGCAGTTGCACAAGTATGCCTTAAATCGTGAAATTTTAGTTGTATTCCAGTTTTCTTCTTAACTACATCAAAGACTTCATAGATCGCTCTATAAGTTAGTGGTTTACCTAAATTCTGCTTTTGTTGAGACACAAAGATATAACCATGCTCTGTATCAATATTATTTCTTTCTTCCATTATGAAATTATCTATTTCCTCTAATAAAATCATTGGAATATATAAATGCCTTCTTTTACCCTTAGACTTTATATTTTCTAATATACCAATTTCTTTTGAGGTGTTTGGATAAGGTATATCCTCAATTTGAAGTTCTAAAACTTCACCAATCCTCGCCCCTGTAAGATACATTATCTTAAATATTAACTTATCTCTCCAAGTGGGTAAGTTATTTAAGAATATTTCAGCATCATTATCTGATACTAACTTAAAAGTAGTTTTACTTTCTTTAACTTTGAATATAGATTGCTTAGTCTTATTATTGTTTCGGGCATGATATAGTAAACTTTTAAACATATCAAATGGTCTATTTACATCTTCCATTATGATAGGATTGTTTATTTCTTTAATCATTCCACAATACTTATAGAAATTATAAATTGTACTAAGTATTCTATTTATTGTCTTACCTGTACGCTTACTTTCAGCATAAACACTAACTACGTTGTTAGTGGCGTTAGGCTCTCTAAGATATTCTATAAACTCACCTATAATATTAGGCGTTACTTCGTCATATTGGTAATGTTCCTTATTCAAGAACTCCCAATATAACTTTAAATCATTACAATTAGCCTTTACTGTATTAAATGCTCTATCTTTTTGTCTAAGGTATTTCAGGTAGTCATATACAGGCTTAACTAATTTCATATCATTATCAAGTAGTACAACAATGTCTTTATTTTCATATCTTATCATGTGTAATTCCACTGCTTCTGTTCCTCCATACTTATTTTATATGTCTAATAAGTTTATATTACTATTATAATTTATATTAACATAATTATTCAATAGTAATACAAACTTATTAATAATATGTTTTAGTATGGTACTTGCTTACTCTTATACACTTTCTATCTATACTCTCTTATCATTGTATATTTCTACTATTCTATATAATTATCTTCTAATTTACTATCTATACTATACTCACTAAAGATAACATAATTCATCCCACCCAATATAAATAATTTTTATTAAGGCAATTATCTAACGCCAAGGCTTATACATATTATTGCATGCTTTTATATTTTATAAAAGTACTGAACACTTCGCATTTATAATTACTCTTCGTTGCAATAAATATAAGGAGAGACTATTAAATCTCTCCCGTTTTTGTTCTACTTGTCTACTTTGTTAAGTAAATTATTATACTCATTCAAAGCTTCATCAAGTTTTTGACTTGCATTAATAATATTAGGATCTAATAAATTTGTCTTCTCATTAATTAAATCCTGTAGCGCTTGTCTCATATTGCAAATTTCTTTACATATGCTGCTAATTTCTTCCATAATACCCCTCCTTTCATTATTTATGATAACAAGAGGAAAGGAAACTTATGTTACTAATTAGCATTATATTGATATAATTGTAAAAATATATTTATCTTCTCGATTATATATCCTGCTTCATTAAATTGAAATTAAAGTATGCATTAATTTATTTTTCTAGTGGATAGTAGGTAGTCATTAACTTTGCATGTGCTGTATCTAGCGAAATTATATTCTCTGCAAATTCTTCTAATGAATATTGTTGGCACCCCTTTGTTTCAAGCTTTGGCAAACTTTCCAGTTGATAAATAAATACCCTTTATTTTGTTGTTCTCTTTTTCTATATCTGTAATCCTTGAAAGTAAGTATACTTCTATGACTAAACTTTTAATATATCGTTCAACTTCGCCTTCAATTATATTTACACCATATAAACTTACATGCTCATGTCCTGGAAAATTTATATTTGTATGCCTAGAACATTTTCAGTAATGTTTATTAAATCTACTCAGCCTAGAGCAATTAATTCTTCAGAAACTGTGTATCCTCCATTGTTCCTCATTATTCTTCCTACATTGCCAAGACCTAAAAGTAAATCTGTCTTTTTAAATAATTTCCTATTTTGGCCTGTTTTTTTGCTATGATAGTTGCGGCACAAGCAAACCATCTAAAATTACAGTAATAATTGTATTTTGCATAATAATAAAAAAAACCAGAAATGCTAACCTTTAAAAAATTCATCATATATTAATAAACATCTCACCTTATTTCTAATTCTATAAATGTTAAACACTTCTTAATCTCCACTATATCAATTGTATATAGTCCTAAGGTTTTCATTCTATTAAAATACTCTGAACCAGCAAAAGTAAATATCTTATCGAATTAACTTTATCATCAACTCTTTTAACCTTAATTCACTGGATTCAGACACGCTCCTTGTTCATACTCTAGGGAAAAAATAAAGTGGTTAAGAATCAATGTTGGGCTTTCTCAAATTCAATTTTAACAACCATTAAATAAAGCTCTAACTACTATTGCTAATTATGAGAATGGATATAAAAATCCACCAAATCATATCTTAGAGTAAATTATATACAAATATAACTTAGACAAGAATTATTGTATTGATTAGGTTCTGTTATAAATCAATGTTTAGAATATATGTCTAATAAAAAGAGAGCCTTGCTATATGCATAATAGATGTGACATTTTGAAATTTATGTTATAATAAGTGATATTTAAAATTGTAATCTAATGAGCAATAGTAAATTTTTACGAAGTAAAACCACTATTTAGTTAATTAAGATATTTTAAAGAGGTTGGTTTATAATGTTTGAAAATTTATTTGATGAATTAGCGAGAAAATATAGCGAAGACTTTAATTGGTCTTGTATACCTTATACAAATAAATATTTTATAGAAGAAGCAAGGCGTGAAATAAAAGATATGGGGAGATTATGTACTCTACTATTAAATGTGATTCTAATGACGATGTTATGTATGTAATTAGTGGTGAAAGATATGTTATCATTCATTTAACCTATTCTAAAAATTTAGATAGTAGTTATCCTCATTTTATTTTATTTCAAAATGCTGAAGACGCATTTATTTATATTGAAAATAAATGTTTACAAGAATATAAATAAGTTAAGTTCGAGATGGATGAACAATCTTCATATGATTTCATTAACTAGATTATCTTTTGCAACTTTTGAATACTCATTTAAGCTTCCTAAATATTTCATTCTAGACTTATGTCTTTCTAAGCATCTAATTAATTCTTAAACTCCTTTTGATTCATCATATATCTCCTCATTCTTGTTTCCTTAAACTTATTTTTGCCCCTAACACCTCTCCTTATATATTGGTAATGATATATTTTTTACCCTCCATAAGTGCTAAGTAATTCCTGTATAAATTTATAACCTAGGCTTTTTATACCTAGGTTATAAATTTAATTATCTAACACAATTATTGCAAGGATCTGTTTTAGGACAAGTTGAAGCTGCTCCTTCTAAAATAGTTTTACTTCTAGCAAGAGATCTACAATTTTTATTATAATGATATGATTTCCCTCCTGGTGTCCAATAAACTATTCTATCACCTTTAGCTGGTTCATATGTAGTAACATCTTTTTGACTTGAACTACTACTACCACTTGAATTTGAACTTGTATTTGAGCTGAAACTTGAATTTTTATTATTGTCGCTTGAATTACTTGATGAAGTATTTGTTGAATTTGTTGAACTTGTACTAGCAATTTCTTTTTTTGAAGTATCATTTGGATTTATAGTTGAAGTGTTTTTAGTTTCTGACTTTGGTGTTTCCGACTTGGCTAAATTTATATTCCCTGTTTGAACTGTCTTATTATTGTTATTATTTCCAGCCACTTGATTATCAATATAATTTGTACTTACACGGCTATATATTAAAGTTATTAATACAAAAAAAGATATAGCCCCCTTAATCTTTTTATTCCAATTTGTTTTTTTCCACATCAAATATAAACCTATTGGAAAGAATAGAATCAATAATGTTATAACTCCTGAATCTTTTTCATACCATTTCTGTTTCATTTATATCCCCCTCTCCTTTTCATATTTAATTGTATAGATTTAGATAACTTTGTCAATATTTTGTATAATTACATTTAATATAGAAGATAATAAAGAAAAATGCGTTTAAAGCTTGATTTTCTCATTATTCTTCTTTTTGATTCTTTTCTCTTTTTTTCAATTTTAAAAGACTAGGTATGCCTCACCTAGTCTTAAACTTTATTCTATATAATTAAATTCTTTTCACTTCATTTTCCAAATTATCAATCTTGCCTGCAATTTCAATATCTTTTTGATTTATATTATTTTCATTCTCTCTTAAAATGTTTTGTATTTCTTTTAATTCTTATATAAACTTCTCATCACTCTTTTTATTTTTCTTTTCTTTTATACTTTGAACTTGTTTTGTTACAATTTCTTGTTCTCTTTTTTATATAAGTTATCTTTACCGGTAATAATTATATTTTACACAATAAAAAAAGGCCACAAATACTAGCCTTTCAAAAATTCATAATATATTAGTAAGCATCTCCCCCTGTATATAAGTCCATAAATGTTAAACAATCCTTATGTACAAATTAAATAACAATCAATAGAAGTACCTATTTTCCTTCTTTCAATCTTTCTAACTGTTTACAGTTGTTTTCTTTTATCATGTCACTACATAAGAATCTTTGATTCGCAGTTCCAGAATATATACATTCTTTGTAAATATTCATAAATTCATCTTCATTTTCTTGGTACAGATTAAATTCTTCTTCTGAAATACTAAAATATTGTTCGTACCATGCTATCCCACATATCGTAATAGCCATTATATATTCATCTCTAATCAAATCTATCCCAAGACAAAACAGTTTGGAATTATTAACTTTTATACTTTGAAATTTCATTTTATTCCCCCACAGTTGTTAGACTGATTTGTATTATCTTAATACCATTGTGTAATAAATTGTAGTCAATCTATATGCTAATTAATTTATATTTTTATTTTTTGTATGTGTCTACTTAACAGGGGTCAGTTCATTTTGCCTTACCTTAATTCATCTTTTAAGAATATTATGAATGAGTTTTTCTCTTACTAACTTTCTTAAACATATATAATACTAAAAGTTCACTGATTAGTATAATTAAAATTGCTGTAAGAATAACTACTGTTATTTCCCATAGTTTAAGTGGTGTTTGTAGTAGAGCATAATACATGCAACTAATTGAAATAACAAATATTAATAGTTCTATAGTGATTGTTGTTTTTTGTTTATTCCTTTTATACATGTTAATCCCCCAAATAAATAATATTTTACCATTTAATAATAAATTATAGTTAATATATGCTCTAATTATAACAGTAATCTCAATATAATGTGTATATTTATACAAACACCAGCTCTCTTTCCTTGAAGTCTCCTGCTTTTCTATAATCATGAGCTACATTGCATTGAACCATAAAATTCTTTACTTTTACTGTTTCTTTATCATTTTCAAATAGTTCAAGCCATTTGAACCAGTACATATAGTTAAACACTCTAAACTGGCATTTTTCCTATAAATATTTATATATTTATATTTTTATATTTAAATAGTTTTATTTTTAGACTATGTTATAAGATAGTATTTAAAAAGCAGATTAAGGAAAGCCTTTTTAGCTTCACTTAATCTGCTTTTGAGAAAATTGTATTATATATTATACTGAAAATTTCTTAAAATCAATGACTGCAATTATTGCCTTTTCTCATATTAGCACTTTCTTCAAGAAGTTCTTCAAGTGGACGATAAGTTCCACCCCAATACTCAAAAGCTTTCATTCCTTCGTCTTCTAAAACTGGTCCAACGAGATTAATTGATACTCCCATTTTCTTCATGATAGTTTCATATTCAATTAACTCTGGTTCAAATGGTAATAACAAATTAAATGTTTTATAAGATACTCCATATACTATGTTCTTAATTCCAAGTGAAGCAATTGCCATCATGCAATGAGTGCATGGCGCGCAACTCGTATATAAAATGGATTTTTCTAAAATACTATCTTAATATTTATTGGCACATTTATGAACTAAATTAAACTCTGCATGACCAAATAATCCATTTTTATAATCTGCTGTATTCTCTGCTTCCTCAAGAATTTCCCCACCACTAACTAATATAGCACCGAAGGTATCATATCCTTTTTTTCCAGTATTCACTGCTAACTCATAACATCTTTTAATATATAATTCATGTTTGTTATTATTCATCACTATTCCTTCCAAAACATGAATCAAATCATGTTTCCTAAAAATATATTCTTTCTGCAAAATTTATAATTGCCTTATTAAATAAAACTCCCATAATCAACACCCTTTCCTTCACCTTTTTCATTGGATTATAGTAATAAATGCCAAAGAATACGTAAATAGCCCATAGCATAATATTTCACTATTATTCAGTAAATTACAGTTAATATATACTCTAATTATAACATAAAAAACACTTCATCAGCATCATATTTAAACATTGATTTAAAACAAAGCCTATTTTAAAATATAAACAGCACCTAAAGTATATCTAATAAAAAAGAGAAAGTTGTTTTATGTATAGTAGATGTAGAATTTTACAATTTGTGTTATAATAAGCTATATTTGAAACTGTAATCTAATGAGAGGAAGTCGATGTTTTAATGAAGCCATACATTTCTCAACCTAAAGGTAGTATGAGTTGTGGTGCATATTCAATTGCTTACTATTTATGGGAAACCAATAAATCTCAGCATATAAATGATAGAACTTTTGTTGATAATATTTATAACAAAATTCAATTAGGTCCAAATAATATTGGTATCCATGAAGCTTGTGCAAATCCAGAAAAGATGGCCATAGAATTAAGTGAAACATGGTATTCAAATTCCTATATGTGTATGTTGCCTAATAGTCCACTTATACAACTTGCAAATGGATTTAACATATCTTTTGCAAATATAAATGCTATTGATAAAGTAAAATCAGGTGCTAACAAATATGCAATTATTTTGTGCAATTCAGAAAAGTCTGTTAGAGCATTACATTATATACTTATCAAATATGAAGATAATACATTGAAAATGTTAAATTCATCTGCTATCTATGGTAATGGTATTGATAATGTTCTTTGGGAGAATTTTATTATCGAATCTAACGGTAAGCTTAAATTAGAAAGGGATACTCCATACTTGTATACAGGAGCAGGAATTCTTATAAAATAATCTTATGAAAAATTATCTATAAGTCACATTTTTCTTATATTGAAAATTATGGGTGGACAATTCTACCTATAATTTTCAACACAATTTTTCACAGATCCTTATTGCAAAATTGTTTAATATAAACAGCACCTAAAGTATAGTCAATACGCTTCTTAATAAATTCTAATTTATTTTTCATCGAATTCCAAATGCACTTAAAAAATTCTTTAACCCAATGAATGCAATTCCTATAACAAATAATATGATAAATGATAATAAAGGAATTGTTGCTAGTCTTTTCTTTATCTCATAAAATTCTAGACCTAGCCACATAGTCACAGGTAAAATTGCTATACTCCACAATATCAGTGCAATAATACCTTCTACAATATAAATATCTACTTCACTTCCCAAGTCGTAGTCATATCCTTTACCATGACCTGTGATATCCATATATATTAGGCCAATCCAAAGCGGAGATATAAAAGCAATTATACCCTGCCATAGAAAAGCAATGGCCAGTTTTACCTTTTTCATAATTAGGTTTCCCCTCCAATTTTTACATCTTAATTCAAGTATATTATACTATTTTTACCCAACATCGCATATTCAATTTCAAAATCACAAGTTTATTAATTTGATTTGTGCTACCTTTTAATATTTAGAGTGAGAATCTATAACCTTATTTTAAGGTACCTATGCCGATAGTTTGGACATAATCTCACTATACTAACTCAATTTATTTTAAAATTGCTTAATATAGAAGTTTTTATATTCTAATACTCTGTAGAATATTAGAATATAAACAGCACCTAAAGTATATCTAAACTAATTTCATATTAAATATATTGGTTAGATTCATCTTCTCTACGCGCTTCTTAATCTCGACTATATCAATTGTGTATAGTCCTAGAGTTTTCATTCTATTAAAATACTCAGAACCAGCAAAAGTGTATCTTGCCATTCTTCCTTCTTTTGTTTCTACTCTTTCATTTTCATAAGCAATTAAATCTCCTACTACTAGGGATCTTGGTAAATATAACAAAGGCATACCTATAGCATATCTTACTGCATTATTTCCTGCTAAAGATCCTGTAACTATAGCTTCAGTATGTCCAACAAAAAGCCCTGATTTTTCTCCAGCACAAAATAAATTATCAATACCTTTTACTCTCATATCATTAGTTCTTGGAGCAACTGATAAATACCTTATTGAATTTCCTTTACCACCAGCATAAGGATCTACATATTTTGCATTCTCCATTCCTGGAATTTTTCTAAGCTTTTCTAGTGGATAGTAGGTAGTCATTAACTTTGCATGACCTGTATCTAGCAAAATTACATTTTCCGCAAACTCCTTTAATGCATATTGCTGACAAACCTTGGTTTCAAGCTTTGAATAATTTATATCTTCCTTTGGTATATTTAATACAACTACACCTGTTTCATCAAGTTGATTTCTTATTTCATCACTTAAGCTTTCCTTTGCAAGTTTACAAGAACCACTAAACGCTCCAAGTACATCTCCGCTTCTTTCTCCTTGAATATCATGGACTCCTGCTCTTTCACTTATGCTTATTCTTGGTCCAAAAGCTGGACATCTTAAAATACACATTGAACATCCATTACCATAACGTAAGCAGTTTCCCATTGGACCTGTTGAGCCAGTAGTCTCTATTATTACATCTCCCTCTACATACTTTCCATCTGACAAATAAATGCCCTTTATTTTGTCGTCCTCTTTTTCAATATCTGTAATCCTTGAAAGCAAATGTACCTCTATGCCTAAACTTTTAATATATCTTTCAACTTCGCCCTCAATTATATTTACATCATATAAACTTGCATGCTCATGTCCTGGAAAATTTATATTTGTATGCCTTGAGCATTTATCAGTAATGTTTATTAAATCTCCTCCGCCTAGAGCAATTAATTCTTCAGAAGCTGTGTATCTTCCATTGTTCCTCATTATTCCGCCTACATTACCAAGACCTAAAAGTAAATCTGTTTTTTCGAATAATTTAACATTTGCACCTGCTTTTTTTGCTGTGATAGCTGCGGCACAACCAGACCATCCACCGCCAACTACAATTACATTCATATAAATCTTCTCCCTTCAAAGATATTCCTAGGATCTGTTTGAACCTTACATAATCTCTTTACTTTTCGACCCTTAAATCTTGCAGTACAGCTTCCACATATTCCTTCACCACAGCACATCTTTGCATTATTACAGCATGAAATCTTCAAATTTGTATCTAAAGAATTGGTAAATTCTATCATCCTGTATGTTAATATATCTGCCCCTGCACAGTGAATCAAAGAGATTTCTTTTCCATCGTACTCTTCTTTTATTACAGCTTTAATTTCTTCTGATAGCTCTCCTTTATTGTTTAAAACTGGTATTTCTTCATAAGTTAAATTGTATTCATCTAGATATTCCTTAACATATATTTCCTCATAAGGACTTTTGTCTATTATAAGACGAAGACTGTTGCCATTATTAATTAATCTTTTTATTACAGGCAACATAGGAGCCATTCCTATTCCTCTTGCAATAACAACACAATTGCCGTTTTTTGCATTTTGAATATTCTTAAGACCAAAGACACCATTCCAATATGGTCCTCTTACTCCTAAAATGTCTCCTTCCTTCAATTCAGTAAGCTTTTTAGTTTTTATTCCTCTTATTTCAATCAATACAGTTATCTCATCAGCATCTGTATCTGAATAAGCTATAGATATTGGAACATCAAAATATACATTATCATCTGTTCTAAGAAATACATAACTGCCTGGTGGAGTTAAATCTAGGGCTAATTTATGAGGCACAGAAAATCTTATTTTTATGAGATCCTCTTGTAATTTAGTTACTTCCTTAATTGAGCAGTCAAATGCTTTTCTTCCCTCTTTAGCTTTATTGCCATTATTATAAAACTCTTGATAAATACAAGTACCCTTCCAATTCATACAATCGCAAAACTTTTTTCCACACATTTGTGAACAAAGTATACATTCATTAGCTTCTGCCAATTTACATGGACAAAATTCAGTTCCTGAATCTATACAATCTATAATTTCATAATTCATGAATGCCTCCAATAAAAGTAATCTATACTACTAGAATATTGGTTTTAAATGAATTTGTTACTATTTTCAAAGCAAGTAGAAAGAAAATAATAGCCTTATATATTCACTTCTATTCTTCAAAATAATTCCCATATAAAAGCAAATGAACTTCAATTTCTTAAAAACTGAAGTTCATTTGCTATTTAAGCCTGTCCAGTAAATGTTAGATATAGAAGCACTGCATTTAGTACTATTATTATCATAGCAATTATAATCCCTAGTATTCTTATTAAGCCTTTGTTTGCGAATATCCCCATTAAATCTTTGCGCTTGGCTATAATCAACATTTGAATTACTGGGAATGGAAGAATAAAACAAAGTACAACTTGGCTTAAAACAAGAGCATTCATTGGATTTATTCCAAGCAATATTATAATAAGAGCTGGCATCATAGTTATCAGCCTTCTTATATTTACTGGTATACTTAAATTTACAAATCCTTTCATGATAGTTTGTCCTGCAAGAGTACCAACAGCTGATGATGAAAGTCCAGATGCTAGTAAAGCAATTCCAAATACACCACTTGATAAGGATCCTAATAAAGGTTCTAATGATTTATGAGCTTGCTCAATTGTACCTACCGGAACCCCATTTGTATAAAACACTGAAGCAGAAACTATAACCATGGCAGCATTAATAATAAAAGCAATATTCATAGCTATAGCTACATCTATTTTTTCCATTCTTAGATGCTTTAATTTTCCCTCAATGGATAAATCTTTCCCCCTATATTGAACTAACTGCGAATGTAAATATATAACATGTGGCATAACTGTTGCCCCAAGCATTCCTACTGCAATATAAACAGCCTCACCATTTGGTAACATAGGTACTAGTGTGTGTATTCCAACCTGGGTCCAATCAGGCTTTGCAAGAAATAATTCAATGGTATATGAAATACTTATGACTGCCACAAGAACTGCTATTATAACTTCAACTGTCTTTTGACCATATTTCTCCATATAACAAATTATATATGTTAATACCCCCGTAAGAAGTCCTGCATATATCATAGGTATATGAAACAATAAATATATTCCTAAGGTTCCTCCAAGAAATTCAGCTAAATCTGTTGCCATTGCCCCTACCTCAGCAATAATCCAAAATACCCAGTTTGTAGGTTTTGAAAATACATTAGCACACATTTCAGGTAGATTGTGTCCTGTGGCTATGCCTAACTTTGCAGACATAGTTTGTAAAAATACAGCCATTAAATTGCTCCACAAAATAACCCAAATAAGTGAATAATTAAATTTTGATCCTCCACTGATATTTGTAGCAAAATTTCCTGGATCTATATAGGCAACACTAACAACAAAAGCTGGCCCTAAGAATTTTACTACTTGTTTTATTGTAATTTTAGCTATGTTTCCTTCAGTATTTATACAACTTTCTATTCCTATATGTTTAGGCAACATAACACCATCTAGCAAACTTTTTTCACTTTCCATCTAAAATTGCACCTTCCTTATTAAACTTAAGTTATGTATAACAACATTTATTCATAGGTAACATTCTTAGCCTAAACTAAACTAGTATTTAATATAGAATATGTGGCCTTCATAAAAATGTTACTTTATACTAATTTCTTTATCTTACAATGAATATAATTTATTAAAGATACTATTATTTAAGAGGAAGGTGATAATATGGATAATAGTAGTTTCTATACTTTTAATGAATATATGAAAAATGAAGAAGATTCACTTACTGCCTCTATGCAGGATTATCTTGAAATGATATATAGACTATCTTTGAATAAAGGTTTTACACGAGTTCATGATCTCTCAAAATCACTTAACGTTCAGCCACCTTCTGCTACTAAAATGATACAAAAACTATCAGACCTAAAGCTTTTAAAATATGAAAAGTATGGAATTATCATCCTTGAGAAAGAAGGAGAAGTTATTGGTGAAGCATTATTAAACCGTCATAATATTATTGAGCATTTATTAAAAATATTAGGAATACCTGAAGAAGAAATCTTGAAAGAAACTGAAAAAATTGAGCATACCATAAGTAAAAAAACAACTATATGTTTTCAGAATTTTATAGATTTCATTCATACTAATCCAGACATACTAGAGCAGTATAAGGACTATGTTAAAAATCAAAAATGATTCCTACACAATACACTGAACTCTTTAAATTTATATTCTCTGTCACGGTTGTAAAGCGCATAATTTGATGTGGTAGCTCTACTGCAAAAATAAATAATTTTATCCATGAGCTACACAAAAATAGAGTCGATAAACTCTCAAATTTATCGGCTCTATTGAATTTATATTTCTACTATCTTATACATAATTATTTTATTTTGTGGATTTACAATCTCAAGCTTATATGTTTTTTTATCAATTTTATCTTTCAAAATATTATATTTTTCTCCCTTAGGTATAGAAAAATTCATATACTGCTTTTCATTTAATTTTACATCAAAATCTTTTAAGATTTCATCACAATCTATTGATACAAAATCATATTCCTCCTGTACCATTTTATATAATTTTTCTGTAGTTTCCCATCTTGAAGGTGAATTTAAAGTCACAATAATAATATTTCTATTGGCATTATGTACTGAGGTAACCAAGCATTTTCCTGCTTGCCCTGTATATCCAGTTTTCACACCATTTGCATCTTGAATTCTCCAAAGAATTTTATTTATATTATTATAATCTCTATTAAAATTGTACTTTTCTTTTTTAATTTCTTTAGTAGATACTATTTCCTTAAATATAGGATTATCCATTCCAACAGAGGTTATTACAGCCAAATCATAGGGAGAACAATAGTGATTTTGTGAATCTAGCCCATGAGGACTCTCAAAAGAACAATCCAATACTCCAATTGTTTTTGCAAAATTCTTCATAGTTTCAGCAAAATTTTCTACACTTCCACTTAGTCCTTCTGCTATGGTTATTGCAGCGTCATTACCTGACCTAAGCATCAATCCAAAAAGTAACTCCCTTAGGCTTACCTCTTCATTTGCTTTATATCCAACCTTTGAACCTCTTATACTAGCAGCTTTTTTACTTACCACAAATTTTTCATCTAAACGGCCACTATTCAAGGCTACTATAGTTGTTAATATCTTAGTGGTACTTGCCATTGGAACAGGTATAAAGCCATTCTTTTCATATAACACCTGCTTGCTATCTCCATCTAAAACAATAGCATTTCTTGAATCAATAAATCCTTTAGTCTTACCATAACATTTATAAGTAAAACTTGATAAACATATTATTGCAATTAAAATTACACAAACAAACTTCTGTAAGATATTTTTCATTTTTTCCACCTCATAATTTTATAGTTTAAAATAATATAAATCTGTCAATAATGCCTTAATGGAGGCCTGATATGAAGATATTAATAATAGTAGCAATAATTTTATTATTTCCTATCCCAATAAAATTGAGAATTTCTTATATTGATAAAAAATTTAAAGTAATGCTTTTTAATATACAACTAAATAAAAAGAAGATAATTTCACCTGAAGATCTCAAAAAAACCGAAGAAAAAATTAAAGAGAATAATATTGCTGAAAAGATTGAAAAAAGCCAAAAAACTATATATATAAACACTGCAAAAATATTTATAAAAAAGCTTAAACATACTTTTTACAAGCCAACTCTTCGGCTTAAATTTAAATTTGAATATGATTTTGACAATGCAGCAACTACAGCACTCATGTATCCTTTTATAACAGAAATAACATCTTTATTTTGCACATTGCTAAGAATTCCATTCATTCTTAAAAAAAATTGTGTTTCGGTTATATATAAATTTGAAAATTCTTTTTTTGTTAATTGCGATTTAAGTTGTATATTTATCATAAATTTAGCAAAACTAATTTATATAATGATACTTTTACTATTAAGTTATATAGGAGGAAAAAAATATGGAAAGTCATCCAATAGAAAATTTGATGAAGTCAACTATGGAAAATCTTAAAGAAATGATTGACGTTAATACAATAATAGGTGATGCAATTGAAACAAAAGAAGGTAGCTATATAGTGCCTATTTCTAAAGTTAATTTTGGATTTGCTTCTGGTGGAAGTGAATTTGGTAAGGAAGTGCATGATGCTATAGATAAAAAGCATCCTTTTGGAGGGGCCTCTGGTGCAGGAATCTCAGTAAAACCAGTTGCTTTTTTAGTTCTTAAAAATGGAACTGCAAGACTTCTTCCTGTAGAACCTTCTAACTCTATAGATAGATTAATTGATACTGTTCCTCAAGTCATCGAAATGATTAAAAATGCTTTTACAGATGATAAGACTAATTCCTAAAAATCATTATAAATAAATTTAGTATTTAAAGTGTGCCTTAAAGTTAGAGTACTATTAATAACATTCTAGCTTTAAGGTACACTTTATATTTTTTGAATAATAATATCTATTAATCAGATAATAGCAATGTAAGATTATATTGCTATGGAGGATAAAATGAAGAAAATATATCGGTTATTATCATTTTTTTTAATGTTTATATTAATTAGTGTTATATTAACAGGCTCAAATAAATTATCTGCCAGTTCAAATAATACCACATACAGAAAGCCAATAAATGCAGCTGTATTTTTGTTAGATTTTAATGATGACTTTATTGCTGAAATTGCAGCAAAACTAGCAAACATTCAAATAGCAAATCCAGATAAAATTAAATTCACTTATTATGATGGCAAATCAAATCAAGATATACAAAATCAAGATATAAACAAGGCTCTCAATGAAGATGTTGATTTGATTTTACTAAATATAGTTGATAGAACTGCTGCACAAACAGTTATTAATAAAATCAAAGAATATAATGTTCCTGTAATTTTATTTAATAGAGAACCTCTGACACCAGTACCAATACAATCCTACAGTAAGGCTTTATTCATAGGCACAGATGGAAAAGAAGCAGGAAATTTACAAGCTGAAATGATTGTAAACACTTGGAATACTAGTAAACAATTTATTGATAAAAATAATAATAATGTTTTACAATATGTAATGTTAGAAGGAGAACTTAGCAGTTCAGAAGCAGTTCTAAGAACAAAGTACTCTGTTTATGGAATTGAGTCTTCTGGAATTACTACGCAACAAATAGCTCTTAGAGTTTGTGATTGGCTGGAACAGCCAGCTTATGAATTTATTAAAGCATTATTTCAAAAGTATGGTGATCAAATTGAGTTAATAATCTCAAATGATGATACTATGGCTATAGGTGCTATCAAAGCTTTACAAGAGTATGGTTATAATACTGGAGATAAATCTAGATTAATTCCAGTTGTTGGAGTTGACGTTACCCCTGAAGCTAAAGAGTTAATAGATAAAGAACTCATGCTAGGTTCTGTTTTTCAGGATGCAGGTGCTTATGCAGAAGCTTTATATACCTGCGGCATTAATATGATAGCTGGGAAAAGTCCTATAGCAGGTACAAATTATAAATTTGATGAAACCTTAGTTGCTATTCGTCTTCCTACTACAAAGTATTATTATAAGAATCCTTATCCACAAAAATAATATAGATAATTTGCAGCATACTATAAAAAATGAACTCAGGAAACACTTTCCTAAGTTCATTTTTTAATTAAGTGAAAATTATTATTCCTTGCTCTCATTTTCATCAACTGCAACTTCAAATAAATCTAAAGAAGGTAACTCCTTAATTTCATGTAAATTGAATTGTCTTAAAAACTCTTCAGTAGTTCCAAATTGTATTGGTCTACCAGGAACTTCAAGTCGTCCAACTTCTTTAATCAAGTTACGTTCAATTAACTTCTGTATAGCAGAATCGCTCTTTACACCTCTTATCTCATCTATTTCAATACGAGTTATTGGTTGTCTATAAGCAATAATAGCCAAACTCTCTAAAGAAGCTTGTGATAAGGTTTGTCTTACATTCTTTTTTAGCAGAAGCTGAATATAATCACTGTTTTCTGACTTTGTTACCAGCTGATAACAATCATTTAATGCAATTAATTTTACACCCCTTGATGTATCCTCTAAGCTTCTCCCAAGTTCATTTAAAAGCATCTTAACATAATTAATTTCTAACTCTAGAACTCTTGCTATTTCCTTTATAGCTAATGGCTCTCCGCTGACAAAAAGCAATGCTTCTATTGCTGATAAATACTTGGATCGTTTTTCTTCTTCTTCAAACTCCATTTGTAAATAATTAATCTTGTCCATCTATTTCAACTCTCTCTATAAATATATTATCAAAATTTCCGTTTTGGATTATTTTAATACTTCTTTGCTTAATTAATTCCAGTAAAGCTAGAAATGTTACTACTACTTCCATCTTACATTCACAATCTTGTACAATATTAAGAAAGTTTGTATTTTTTACTTCCTTTAATTTGTCCATAATAAATTGTGACTTATCTTCGATCTTATATTTATCTACAAAAATTCTTTTTTCAATAAAATTATTATTGTTTTGCTTAGTCTTGTATTGTTCTATAAGTTTAGAATATAAGCCATATAAATCTAAAATAGTGGTATTATTTATGAAATCTTCATTGGTATGTTTCTTAGACTTCGTATCATCAATTACTTCGGGCTTCTTTGTAAATACAGTACCTGTATACAGACTCTTTTCTTTAAAAAATCCTGCTGCTTCTTTAAACAACTTATATTCTAGAAGTTTTTCTACCAAGTCTTTTCTTGGATCTTCCTCATTACTTTCTTCATCTTTTTGTTTTGGTAAAAGAGTTTTAGATTTAATCTCCAGCAAAGTTGCTGCCATTAATATAAATTCAGAAGTTATTTCTAAATCAAATTCTTTCATCTGGTTAATATAGTCCATATATTGGATTGTAATATCATAAATCTTTATATCATAAATATCCATCTTATTCTGCTTAATAAGATATAGTAACAAATCAAAAGGGCCGTCAAACTCCCCTATCTTTATATTTGGTAATGCCACAACTTCTCCTCCTACAATCCAACATTAATTTTCTACACTTATTATATAATATCAATATAACTTCAAACAAGCAAGTTAATAAGGGAAAACAACCTTTAAGCTGCTTTCCCTCATATTATTATACACCATTTTTGAAAAGATTTTTCAAGTTAAATTTAATGTTTTCAAGTAAGTTAAATCTTCTTACATCTCTATCTGAGTAAACTTCAATTTCACCTAACTTTTCATTATCAATATAATATTCACATTTGCCTACTACTTCATCCTTATTATATCTTTTCTTCTTCTCATCAAGTGTTATTCTACGTTCAACTTCTTCTTTACTACCTCTTGGCACTACAATGCTCAAATCTTGTTTAGCTCTTAAGATAAAGAATTTTTCCCCATTTTTATCAAGATTAATTTTTGTAATATCTTGATCTTTTTGAGCTAACTTTTTACTTTCAAATTTAGAAAAACCAAAGTTTAAAAGCATACTAGCATCTCTATTTCTGATTTTATATGTAGGTGCTCCCATAATTACTGAAAGCATTCTTACACCATCTCTGGTTGCTGTAGCTGAAATACAGTATTTTGCTTCAGTAGTATATCCAGTTTTAAGCCCATCACAACCTTTGAAAAATCTTACTAACTTATTGTGATTTACAAGCTCTATAGGTGATTTTCTTCCTTCACTTATATTATCCATATAAGTTCCAGTGTACTTTAATATTTTTGGATGCTTCAATAATTCCCTAGACATTATAGAAATATCATAAGCTGTAGTATAATGATCTTGCACTGGTAAACCTGTACAATTCTTGAAATTGGTATCATTCATTCCAAGCTCTTTAGCTCTCTTGTTCATCATTTGTACAAAACCATCCTCAGAACCACCAAGATATTCTGCCATTGCAACTGCTGCATCATTTCCTGAAGCTATTGCAATACCTTTTAGAATCTCTTCTACTGTTCTTATTTCTCCAGTATCAAGAAGCATTGTACTTCCACCCATTTTCTTTGCATTTTCACTAGCTGTAATCTTATCATTTAAAGTCATCTTGCCATTATCTACATTTTCAATGGCTAATAACATGGTCATTACTTTTGTTACTGATGCTGGAGCAAATTTCTCATGGGAATTTTTTTCATACACAACTTTTCCTGAGGATGCCTCCATTAAAATTGCTGATTTAGCTTCTACGTTGATTCCTTCATCACCTTTTACTTGCTTTGGTAAACACATAAAAATTGCTAATACTGATAATACTTTTGCTGTATTTTTTATAAATCTTTTGTTCATCTTCTGTGCCTCCTCTCAATAATATATTTACCTGTTTTCTTAAAAATATCACAAAAAAACAATATAAAATATATTTGGAGGAGAGGCTAAAATTAATTAATTATATTATGTATTAGCGGAATCTCTTCTTTTTTCACATTTTCTATCACATAGCATTCTTTTAGTTTCTTCTTGGCGATTTCTCCAAGCTTTTCATCATTTGCATAGATATAAGCAATTACATCACCTTCTCTAACTTCATCACTTCTCTTCTTTTCTAAAACAATTCCTACTGATAGATCTATTACCGATTCCTTAGTAGCTCTTCCTGCTCCAAGTTCCATAGCAATTAACCCAACTTTTTCAGCATGAATCTTATTTACAAAACCATTTTTATCTGAATATACTGGAATTAGAGATTTAGCTTTTTCAAATTTATTTGTATCATCAATGCATTCTATATCTCCGCCTTGAGCTTTTACAAATTCCTTTAGCTTTGCTATTGCCTTACCTGAAGTTATTGTTTCCATTAACATCTCTCTTGCTTGTTCTACTGTATCCGCTTTCTTGGCTAAAACTACCATATTACTACCTAGCGCTAAACATAATTCAAGTAAGTCCTTAGGTCCATGACCTTTTAATGTATTGATTGCTTCAATTACTTCTAAATTATTACCTACTGCAAAACCTAAAGGCTGATCCATATCTGATATTACTGCAACAGTTTTTCTTCCTAAATGTGTTCCTATATCAACCATCTCTTTAGCTAATTCCTCAGCCATAGCAGGTGTTTTCATAAAAGCACCTTCACCTACTTTAACATCTAGCACTATACAATCAGCACCAGATGCAATCTTCTTACTCATTATACTTGATGCTATTAATGATACATTTTCTACTGTGCCTGTAACATCTCTTAATGCATATAATTTCTTATCTGCTGGAGCTAAATTGCTTGTTTGAGCTCCTACTGCAACTTTTATGTTGTTAACATTGCTCATAAATTTTTCGTTAGTCATTTCAACTGAGAATCCTTTAAACGACTCTAATTTGTCTATAGTTCCTCCTGTATGTCCTAACCCTCTTCCAGACATCTTTGCAACAGGAACTCCTAGTGCTGCTACCATTGGTGCCAAAACTAAGGTTGTTGTATCTCCAACTCCACCTGTACTGTGTTTATCTACTTTTATTCCTTCGATTCCACTTAAGTCTAAAATCTCTCCAGAATTAACCATAGCCATTGTAAGATCTGCAGTTTCTCTCTTGGTCATCTTATTAAAATATATAGCCATTAATAGGGCTGATACTTGATAATCTGGTATTACACCTTCAGTATACCCTTTTATAAAAAATTGAATTTCTTCTGTAGAAAGTTCTTCATTGTTTCTTTTCTTTAAAATTAAATCATACATTCTCATTTTAATCGCCTCCAATATTTTAAGGAACCCTTTTCATTTTATCACTTATATATTATCATATATCATACAAAAGTCCAAAAATAAATAAAATGTAGGGCTTAAAAAACATATTATACTATCAATATAGTTTAGAGACAATAGCTTTTAATATACTTGGCATCAAAAAACTCTCTATTATTATGCCTATTACAAGTGGTATTGCTACCATAAGCGTAGCATTGATATATGAATTATCATATTTAATCTTATTTTCTTTAGTAAATTTTCTTTTAAGTTGTTCATAAGAATTACGCAAAGCTACCATACCAATAAAAATAAAACAAGGAATGTAAAAAAGATTTTGTGGTACTACTCCTGCCAAAGCTATTCCCAATCCTTTAGTGCCAAGAACTCTAATAAAAGTAGTAAAAGTAAATCCAATAGTATACCCTTTAAAAAGTATTGCTACAAGTATAAATGGACCACCAAAAAACCATTTTCCTAAAACATAAATAATTAGAAATAAAATTAAATTTGATATTACTGAGTTTAAAAAAATTTCTTTATAATTAATGCTTTGTTGACCAATATACCTCATGAATCCACTTAAATATGAATTAAGTTCTTCTAAATTATTCGTACTCATATAGAATACTGAATTGAGTCCTAGTATAAAACCAATTCCTATAAACAAAATTATTATAATTAAAAACGAATTTACACCTTTACTACTAACGTTCCTAGTATTCTTAGCATTTAACAACTTCACCATAATAATCCCTCCTAAAAACAACTTAATAATATATATGTTTCTAAGAGGGAGCATATTCTTATAATATTAATTTTTGTCTGACTATAAATAACTCAAAGCAGCTATTGTCTTAGCATCAATAATTTCACCTTTTTTAATTTTTTCTTTAACTTCTGACAACTTTAACTTCTTAACATTCACAAACTCATCTTCATCCATATTTACTGTTCCCACAGTAAGATTGGTCGCTTTATACAAATATATATATTCATCACAGAATCCTGGAGTTGTAGCTATCTTGCCCAAGAATTCATGATCTCCAGCCTTATATCCTGTTTCCTCTTCCAATTCTCTAAGTCCACATATCTCTGGATCTTCTCCAATCTCTAACTTCCCTGCTGGAAGCTCAAGAGTAATAAGCTCAAGTGGCTTTCTATATTGTTCTACCAAAAGTATTGTATACTGGTCTAAAAAAGCTACAACTGCTACTCCACCAGGATGTCTCACTATATCTCTACTTCCTATATTGCCATTTGGTAACTGTACCTTGTGATTTGTCACCTTCAAAAAGTTTCCTTTATATATAAGTTTCTCTTCTAAAGTTTTTTCTTCAAAATTCATGTTTTCCTCCTACTTTATAAATAAAAATGATTTAATCACTATATATTATACCATGTACACATGATTAATTATTTTACACTTATTATTTTTATTTGACATAAATAGAGATTTTTAAGTTATATACATAAATATTCCGCTTACAAATATAAAAAACTTTTTTTTGCTTAGTTTTAGTATTACTTTACAAATTTTCACACTATCTTTATATATTTTTTACATTGATTGAATAAACTTACTATTGTAATATAAATACTATATGTTTTTAACAATTATACAAATAATTATAAGAAAGGATGTATTAATAATGAAAAATCTATTTAAAAAACTTTGTATCATTTTTACTCTATTTTTCCTTTTTGTTGGAATCAATACTTACAGTAATCAAATTTCAGCAAGTGCACGAGTAACATACTCTCAAACTACTATTAACGATTTTCAAGGAGTAGCAAATTACATTCATAAGTATGGAGTATTACCAAGTAACTATATAACAAAATCTCAAGCATATAAACTTGGTTGGCGCCCAGGAAGGGATTTATGGGATTATGCTTACGGAAAAAGCATAGGAGGAGATATTTTTACTAATTCTGAAGAAGTATTACCAGATGCTCCAGGAAGAGTATGGCACGAATGTGATATTAACTATTTCGGTGGACATAGAGGCGCAGATAGGCTATTATATTCTAATGATGGACTAATTTATGGTACAACAGACCATTATCAAACATTTACTTGTTATTATGGAGATGAGAATTAACTTGAAGACAATTATACTAGATGGTAATACTATAATTACAAAGGAAAAGTTGCACTTAGAACTGAAAGAGGCTCTAGATCTTCCAGATTATTATGGAAATAATCTAGATGCATTATGGGACTGCTTAACAACAGATGTAGAATTACCAATAAAAATAACATGGATTAATTTTGAAAACAGTCAAAAATATTTAGGTTCCTATGCACAAAAAACGTTGGATTTATTTCAAAAGGTTAAGGATTATTCAAACAAAGATCTAATTATAGAAGTTTTATAACTTTATATAGTGATTACCACTAAGAATCATAGATAAAAGTATTATTACTAAAGCAAAAATTAAAGCTCATTATACGCTATAATGAGCTTTAATTTCTATTTGTTGAAATATATTTTCATAAAAATATATTGGAATTCATTTTTCTCTTTATATAAATATTTAAGCTTACCAATCAAAAGCATTACATTAAATACAAAGCTACATTAACTAATAGATGTTTGTCTTAATTAATGTACACACGCTATAACATTCAGTACTTCAACTGTATTTATTTCTTGGATTAAATTCATAATATCATCTAATCCTAATATATCAATCATTAAATCTGTATCCTCTTCTAGCTTATTAATATAACTTTTTAAATTTCCATCAACATTTGCTGTTGTAATAATAATTCCTTTCCTAACATTATCAACTGTCATTGCTCCTATAAGCTTTTGGCACATTTCTTGCCCTATCATACAATTTTCTGCAGCAGTAAACTGATCATCATATTTCATACATTCTACAAATACTGTATCATTATTAACCTCTAATAAAATTAATCCTCTACATTGATCATTTTCAATAGATGTTAATATGACTGATTTGTATTTTCCCATGCTTTTAAATAACCATTGACTAAACAATTCTAATTCTTTAGTCTTCATATTCTTAATTTTTTCCTTTACATGATCTAGCTCTCTCTCAGTTAGCGTTGAATTTTTAATTCTTTTATTACAATTTAACATATATTTATAATCTTTATTTTTTAACATACTAATCCAGCTATAAAGTATTATTGCTACTAAAATTAATACTGTAATTAATGACATGTTATCTATAATAAAAAGTATTATGTTTATAATCATTCCTACACCGCCTTTACCATAATATTATAGGCAATGTAGTTTAGTTTCATACAAACAGAAGACCTCTCAAACTCACATAGTTTAATCTTAAAAAAGAAAAATCAACCACTTTGAAATTGTTTACAAAAACATGCTCAAAATCTACTTTGCTCCAGCAAAAAGTATAGAATTTCGGATTAATATTACTTGACTTTTATCATTACATGTCACAGCATGGGATGAAGTATTTTCTTTTATAAGCCAATTATATAAACCATCTAATTCTTCTTGAGATATTGCAGTTTTGTCTACCTGCTTATTATTTACATGAAAATAAAAATTTTCCCGATCCCCCATTAATGTTATACTTACGTTTTTCATATGTCTATTGGTAGCATCATCACATTCATTATGTAAATCTATATTATCTTCAATTTCCTTCTCTTCAACTATCTTATTTTTAGATAAATTTAAGTCTTGTGCTAATTTATTTAATTTTTTTGTAACTTGCATATATAACCCTCCAAATAAAATATTACTCATTTATACCATTTATATTATACTTCTACAAAAATTTTCAGAATCCTTTCATTTTTTAAAACTTTTATCAAATTCTCAGTTAACCCAAATTTGTACAAGATGTAATGTACATAAAATAAGACTGTAAATTGAATATATAATAAGTATCAGTAGCGCTTAATTATATAAAAATCAAGCCTACAGAATTTACTCTTGGAAAAAGATTCTGTAGACTTGATATGCATGCTCAAAAAAACTTTTACAATTATTATCTTATAATGACCTTTTGTCTTTTGTATATTAGCATTTAATTATTTTAAAAATAATATTGTACCAACTGGAGGAAGTATACCAATTTGACAAATTGCAATTGTTGGAATAGTAACTAATGCTACTACTGCTACTGATAAAACTACTTTAACTGTCTTCTTCATTTTTTCACCCCCTTTCAAATAATATTAAATATTACATAAACTTATTAGTTTTTTTCTATCTTTAATTTCTAAATCCATATTTTTTTGTATATAAACGAACATTTCAGCATCAAGTTTTATATTGTTCTTTATAATTATCTTACTTATTAATTTTAAATTTTTATCAAAATAATCTATATTTTCTATATCCTTATAACATGTTTTTTTACTCACTTTAAATATCTTGGTTAATGTACTTTCATCATTTATTTTTAAAGTTTCACAAGCTTTTATTATAAATTTTAAAAATTGTTCTCTAGTAAATTGATAGTATTCTTTATCAACTTCTATTAAATTAAAATATTTATAAAATAAATCTATATCATTTTTAAATGAAGCAATACAACAAATATTAAATTTACTAGTTAAATCTTCATTCGCAGTTGTAGCATGCTCTAGCATTTTACAACTATTTTCTATAGCTTTATCATATTTTTTAAATTCTACATTTATATTAGTTAGTAAATTATCTATATGAACTCTGTATCTTAGGTTATACCTAATTTTTAATACCATTTGTTCTGCTATACTATATTCTTTTGATAAAAAATATGCTGTGGCAACATTCATGTAGATATCATCCTTCATCTCTAAATCTTGACAATAATCAATTTTATTTTTTATTACTTCATAAAATGTTATGATATTATTCCAATCATTTTTGTAATATGCTACTCTTTGCAATTGTAAATAAGCATATATTAAGCAACTATCATCCTTACTATTTTCTATAATTAAATAGGATAATATTGAAATACCATTTAGATTGTTGCTATAATCTTTTGCTAATATTTCGATTGCTCTTTTAACATTGCTAAATTCATATTTCTCCTGAGTTAGTTCTAAAAGTCTATCTATTTTATAATCCTTACTCATTTTTTTAAAACATTCTTCAAAATCTATATCTAAACCCTTCTTAAATAGAAGGCTGTTTACTTCAAAGTCTAGTATTCCCTCAAGATGTTTTTCCTTTATAACCTCGTTTAACTTTTTCTCTAAAGCTATTGCTATTTTAGAGGACATTTGCACTACCCCATTTTCAATTCCACTTATGTCCCTTAATCCTTCACTTCTTATATCCTTTTGCTTTAAGCCTAGTGTTGTCCTTATATATCTTAAAGTTTGGCCTCCGTTCATTGTATCCCCCTTTTTAATAAAACTGAATTGCTTTACCTTGTATATTTTATAACATTGCCCAAATATAATTTTTAGAGTGTATATACTAGCAATGATACATTCAAATCAAATTAAATGAATTATTAGAGTTATATTGATTTCTATATTTTCATTTGTCAATTTACAATATACACTATGTTTTTCAATTCTACTCATATAGGTCTAACTTGTAAAAAAATATTAGGCATCACAAATTCTTCCTGTTATATCATATATTCAACATAATTATTCGTTTTCCTTTCGATTATGTGAAATATTTAAAACGAATTTGCTGATCTTAATATATTTTCCTAAAAAAGGTAGCAAAGAAACTGAACATATCCCATTTCATTTTTAATTTTTTTGTGATAAACTATTGATATCGGGTTTATACTTTGCCTTTCTTAATGGAAGGTGTAAAATTAATAAAACTATATTTGTTTTTAGACTGATACTTTGGCGAGTATCAGTTTTTTTATATTTAATAATTTCTTTTATTATTTTAGTGTATTATTTCATGCAACTAAAAATCTTCTCTCAAAGTTACTCCTCACTCCATTAGGAGTTATCACTTTACTTATAGTGACCTTTAACATGCCTTCTTGTGATGCTACAAAAGAATATTTTCATCGTTCTTTAGTAAAATTGATTTTGAAGCCTTTGAAATTTTAGGTATAAAAATAAGACCCCACTCAATCAATTTTTTTCAAACTGATTAAGTGATGTCTTATTTAATAAAATCATATTTGTTGCCCTTACTTTCAAAGTAGAACATACTTTAAACGTAGTAATAGCCTATTAGCCTACCTTATTTTTAAGTCTTAGCTTATCAGCTACCATAGCAATAAATTCACTATTTGTTGGCTTGCCTTTATCATTGTGGATTGTGTATCCAAATAGTCTGTTGATAGTATCTACTTGGCCTCTTCCCCACGCAACTTCTATAGCATGTCTTATAGCTCTTTCTACTCTTGAGGCAGTAGTGTTATATTTCTTTGCAATTGAAGGATATAATTCCTTTGTTACTGCTGATAGAAGCTCTATATCATTTACAACCATTGTTATAGCTTCTCTTAGATACATATATCCTTTAATATGAGCAGGCACTCCTATTTCATGAATTATGCTTGTTATTTCATTTTCCAAGTCCATTGGACCATCTTTTTTAACTGGAATAGAAGATATTGTTGATAATGAATCTAAAGAAACACTGCTTCTTCTTGTATCTTCATCTGAAACATTACTGTTAAACATTTGTCTTATTCTCTTAGTTAATACTTCCATATCAAATGGTTTTACAACATAATAATCTGCGCCCAAAGTAATGGCTCTTTGAGTGATTTTATCTTGTCCAACTGCTGAAAGTACTACAACTCTTGGAACAGGATTTAGATTCATAGAATTAATTCTTTCTAATACACCTAATCCATCTAGATGTGGCATGATGATATCTAAAACTATTAAATCAGGAGTTATATCCTGTAAAAGTTCTAATGCTTGTAACCCATCATTTGCTATTCCCTTTACCACTATGTCTTTTTGACTTGACAAATAATCATTTAAAATATTGCAAAATTCTTTATTATCATCTGCAATTAATACTGATATTTTTGAATTTTCCACCAATGGTTCCCCCTTTTCTCATTCCATATATTACTAATAAATAAATTCGACAAAACTTTGTAAATCCCTTCTATATTTGTTAAAAAAATTTTTAATACAAAAAGATATCTACAGGATATCTTTTTGTATTATTTATTTTTTACTTTACAGTTTCAGCTTCATTTAACATCCATTCTATATATATGCCGTATCCCACATCTGATCTATTTACTAATACGTGAGTAACAGCACCTACAATGCAGTTATCTTGTATGATTGGACTTCCACTCATACCTTGAACAATTCCCCCAGTTTTATTTAAAAGTCTCTCATCGGTTACTTTTATCACCATACTTTTTATATCTGGTGCATCCTGATGGAAAAGTTTCACAATTTCTACATCATATAAAGTTGGTCCTTTTTCATCAATGGTAGTTAAAATTTGAGCTTTTCCTTCTTTAACTTTATCTCTAGGTAATATACTTAATTGTCCGTTTCTAAAGGCAAATTTGTTTTCCCCATTTAGTTTACCATAAATCCCAGCAAAAGTGTTATTTAAAATTGTTCCTTTTGATTTTTCGTTATCAATAAATATACCCTTTAGCTCTCCCGGAGAACCTTTTTCTCCTTTTTTCACAGCAATTATAGATGAATCTACTAATTCTCCACTTCTAACTTTTAATATTGAATTTGTATCAGCATCTGTAATTGGGTGTCCTAGAGCTCCATAAATATTATTCTTTTCATAATAGAATGTCATTGTTCCAACGCCTGCTGTAGAATCTCTAACCCATAATCCCATTTTTTTACTATTATCTAGTGTTGAAACTACAGGATTTATAGTTTTGTTAAAAATCTTATCTCCTCTTTGTATTGTTATTTCTACGTTCTGTTTTGATTTATCTACTTTCTTTATTAAATCTTTTGAATCTAGTATATCTTCATTATTTACCTTTAAAATTACATCGCCCAATTCCATTCCTGATTTTTTTCCTGGACTTTCTATTTTATCTTGAGCAACCTCAATATCGGAGAAACCAACTACCAAAACTCCCTTTGTATTCATTTTTATACCTACTGGAAAACCACCAGGATATACTTTAATGTTTTCTATATTAGCATTTTTTGCATTTGTAGGTAACTCTCCCATTGAAAAATCTTTTAAATCACTATTATTTTTCGTAATTTTAGAATTATTTGTTTCAAGCTTGGTAAATATATTATTATAGTTAAAATGTGTTTTAATATACTCACCAGTCATTAAGAGTACTATAAAGCTTAAAACTAGAATTATAGGAGTTGAGTTAAGTTTATGTAGTTTTTTCATCATAATTATCTCCTCCTTTACTTCATTCTTAAGTTGCCCATATTTCAAAGTCAATATGCTATAGTAACCTTGTTATTATAGTCAAATTGATTAAAAATATACTAATAAATTGAAAAAAAGAACTGATTATTCATCAGTTCTTTTAATAAAATTATTTTTCATAATTATTTTTCTTGAATTAGCAAAATCTATCATAGATTTTGCATTATCCAAGGATGAGTTTAATACTTCGCTGCCACCTAGCATTTTAGCTATCTCTGCAATTTTCTCATTATCACCAATGTTAGTAACACTGGAGTAAGTTTTTTCATCTTTAAATGACTTTTTCACCAAATAATGATAATCTGAAAAACAAGCAATTTGAGGAAGATGCGTTATACAAAATACTTGGTGTTTAACAGCAATTTCATACATCTTTTCACCTACACAATGAGCGATTCTTCCACTAATTCCTGTATCTATTTCATCAAATACTACCGTAGGTACATTATCTTTATCTACAAAAACTGCTTTTATTGCAAGCATTATTCTAGATAACTCTCCACCGGATGCAACCTTAGTCATCACCTTAAATGGTTCACCAGGATTGGTTGAAACTAAAAATTCACAAATGTCTGTTCCATTATGTCTTATTTCTTCTTTTATTATATCAATTTTAAATTTACATTTTTCAAGTCCTATATATTTTAAATTACTATGAATGTCTTCTTCTAATTTTCCTGAATTCTCAACTCTTAATTTGTGAAGTTCATCACCTAAAAGGTTCAACTTATCAATAATTTCTTTTTCTTCTCTTTTTAATTCTTCTACTATTTTTTCTGCATTAGTAATTTCATTATATTGTTTTTCAATCTTTTCTTTATAAGTAAGTACTTCTTCTACAGAATCACCATATTTCTTTTTAAGGTTTGCTATCTTATACAGTCTATCATTTATAGTTTCAAGTTCAGCTTCGTCATATACTATATCTTCACTTAAGACTCTTAAATCACTTGATATCTCTTGTAATGAATAATAAATGTTTAAAATATTCTCATTTATTTTAGCTATCTTCTCAGAGTAACCTTCTATTGAAGATAATTCTCTATTTATTGAATATATATTATCTATCACTGATGAGTTATCACCAGCTTCACTAAGAACACTATAGGAATTTCCTACTATTCTATTTATTTTTTCTGCATTTGATAAAATTTTAAATTTATCATTAAGTTCTTCTTCTTCACCAACTCTTAACTTTGCCTTGTCTATTTCATCAATTTGAAACTTAATAAAAGCCAATAACTTATCATTATCTTCATTTCCAACTATTGTACTGATTCTTTCTCTTGTTTCTTTTAACTTTTCATAATAAGTATGATATTCATTTAATATAGGCCCTATTTTACTACTATCATAAGAATCAACCATAGGAATATAATTATCCCTATCAAACAATAATTGGTTTTGATGTTGTCCATGAATATCAATTAGCTTCTCAGCTATTTTTCTTACAAATGAAATAGTTGACGTTTTACCATTTATTTTTATAATACTCTTCCCATTAGTAAACATTTCTCTACTAAAACAAATTGTATCATCATGTTCAATTTCTAATTCTTCTAATACTCCAGCTACAATTTCATTATCTATTGTAAATACAGCCTCTACATATGCTTTAGACTCACCAGTTCTAATAATATCTTTATTAAACTTTCCTCCTAAAACATAGTCTATAGCATCAATTAATATTGACTTTCCAGAACCTGTCTCACCATAAAGTACATTAAATCCTTTATGAAAATCTATTTCTGCATTTTCAATCAAAGCAAAATTTTTTATTGATAATTGTAAAATCATCTTTTCACACCTTATTCTATGTATCATAAAAATAATACAAATTATAATTTTTTTATTTTATAGTTATGTATAAATTTAACATCAATTTATAAAATAAATTCTTTTAATACACTAACTATTTCAAGTGCAGTTTCAGTATTTCTAACTAATATAAATATAGTGTTGTCCCCTGCTATGGTACCCGCAATATCATCAAAACCCAAAGTATCTATTGCTTCTCCAGCAGCAGAACCTGATCCTGATAAAGTTTTTACTACAACAAATTTATCTACAGCTTCTACATCTATAATAGTATTCATTAATATTTGTTTCATCTTATTGCTGATATGCTCTGAAGTCTGACTTATAGTTGAATAAGCATATCTTCCTTCTGAACCTAGCACCTTTGTAAGCTTTAATGTTTTTATATCCCTTGAAACAGTAGCTTGAGTTACATCATAACCCTTTTCTCTTAACTCATCTGCTAGTTCTTCTTGGGTTTCAATTTCCTTATTTGATATGATTTTGAGAATTTCTTCATGTCTTTTTGATCTCAAGTTTATCCCCCCACAAAATTAGTTTCCGATTAATTTTCTACTTAAAACATCATAATAATTTAATTCATTTACTACAATTAAGTTACACTCTCTATCAGATTTTGAAATAAGTACTTCAAAATCCTCTTCTAACAATGAAAATTTTTGTCCATCTGTAGAAGCATATAAAACACTATCTGTAGCTGTAGCAGTTATTTTAATCTTACTATTTTCATCTATGACAATAGGTCTAATGGATGGAGCATGTGGACAAATTGGAGTAATAGTAATTACTTTTAAAGTAGGATAAACTATTGGGCCTCCAGCTGAAAATGAATAAGCTGTAGATCCTGTTGGTGTAGAAACTATAACACCATCACCTTTAAAATCAATATATTTCTCACCATTTATCTCTATGTTATATTTAGCCATTCTTGAAAGGGTCCCTCTGGAAATTACTAAATCATTTAAAGAAAATGATATATTAGAACTATTGATTCCTTTTATTTCACTCTTAAGCATAAGTCTTTTTTCTATTCTAAACTCTTTATTTTTTATTTTTTTTAAACTATGTGTAAGATCTTCATACTCTATAGTTGATAAAAATCCTAAATTCCCAATGTTTATACCTAAAATAGGAGTATCAGCATAAGGTGAAAATTCCCTTGCAGCTCTTAGAATAGTTCCATCTCCGCCTAAAATAAAAATTAAATCAAGGTTATGCTTTAAAAATTCCTGTTTATCACTTACCTTATATATTTCAGCCGCACTGAATTCTGCCTTAAGAGCATTGACCATTTCATTATATATTATTCCATTCTTATCCTTAGATCCATTAATATTAATACCTATCTTTTTCATATATCTTCCCCTTAAAGAGTATTATGTGACCTTTGAACAACTTCATCTATATTTATTTCTTCAAATTCACTTTTCATTTCTTTATCTTTAGTAAAGTAAACTAAATATTCTATATTGCCTTCTGGTCCTTTTATTGGAGAATAACTCAAGCCTAAAATATTCATTTCTTTTGTTTTTAAAAATTCTACTATTTTCACTATTACTTCTTTATGAATTTCTGGTTCTCTTACAACTCCCTTTTTTCCCACCTTGTCTTTTCCAGCTTCAAATTGTGGTTTGATTAATGCAACCACCTTGCCTTTATCGTTAAGTAAATCTAAAACTGGAGGTATTACAGTCTTAAGTGAAATGAAAGATACATCTATTGATGCAAAATCTGCATGCTCTCCAAGTTGTTCTCCTGTAACATATCTTACATTAGTTCTTTCCATACACACAACTCTTGGATCTGTTCTAAGCTTCCAAGCAAACTGTCCATATCCTACATCTATGGAAAAAACCTTTCTAGCATCATTCTGAAGCATACAATCTGTGAATCCACCTGTTGATGCTCCAATATCTAAACAACATGTATCTTTTAAATCTATATTAAAAGCTTTTATAGCTTTTTCTAACTTTAATCCACCTCTACTTACATAGGGTATATCTTCACCTTTAAATTCAATATTTGCGTTTATATCTACTTTAGAACCACATTTATCAACTCTAAAACCATCTACAAAAATCTTTCCTGCCATAATAAAGGTTTTTGCTCTTTCTCTTGATTGTATTATACCTTTTTCAACTAAAAGTACATCTAACCTTTCTTTTTTTCCACTCATGCTATTCTCCCTCATGATAAAGTTTAATTATATTATCAGCTATTGCTTGCGGACTTAATCCATGCATCTTATATAAAGAATTTACATCACCTTGATGAACAATCTTTTCCAAGTATCCAAGATTTATAATTCTATTTTTATAATGTTTTTGATTTATATATGTTGTAATTGAATGACCTAACCCATTTGCAACTATATTGTCTTCCACTGTAATTATTCTATAACCAGCCATACATAAATCATCTATCTTCTCTGTATCCATAGGTTTGATAAAATTAGCATTTATTACTTCTGGATTTACATCTTTGTCATTAACCAAGCTTAATGCCTTAATAGCATGCTGCACCATCTTTCCTGTAGCTATAACAGCAACTTTTTCACCTTTCTTTATAACTTCCCAGCTCTTATTTTCAATTTTCTTTATTGGTTCTATTTGTACATTTGCCAAGTCTCCTCCACGAGGATATCTTATTGCAACTGGGTAGTCTTGTTTTAATGCCCATTCTAAGTAAATACCTACTTCTTCAGTACATTTTGGAGCTACTAAATTAATATTAGGCATTAAATTCAAATAAGAAATATCAAATATTCCTTGATGGGTTTCACCGTCTTCACCTACAATTCCTGCTCTGTCTATAGCAAAAACCACTGGCACATTCTGTAAACATACATCATGCAAAATTTGATCAAAAGCTCTTTGTAAAAATGTAGAGTATACTGCAAATACTGGTCTCAAACCGGCCTTTGCCATACCTGCTGCCAAAGTTACAGCATGTTCCTCTGCAATACCTACATCAAAAAATCTTTTAGGAAACTTCTCTGAAAAACTGCTTAATCCTGTACCGTCAGGCATTGCAGCTGTTATTGCTACTATATTAGAATTTTTTTCTGCTAAATCAATAATTTTCTTTCCAAACTCTTTTGAATATGTGTTGGCAGTATTCACATTGCCTTCTCCACTTTCAAAATTAAATGGTGCTACTGCATGAAACTTACAAGGATTCTTTTCTGCAAAATCATATCCTTTTCCTTTTTGAGTAATAGTGTGTATAATTACAGGTCCGTCAACATTTTTAGCTCTACATAAAACTTCACATAAATCCTTAATGTTATGACCATCTATGGGTCCAAAATATCTAATACCCATATCCTCAAAAAGCATACTTGGAACCACTAATTGTTTCATACTATGCTTAAACCTAGATAAAGATGATGCTAAATTTTTTCCAACTGAACTTTGATTTAAAGTTCTATTTATCTCAGATCTCAGTTTATTATATCCTGTCCCCATTCTAAGTTTACTTAAATAAGTAGACATACCACCAACATTTTCTGAGATAGCCATAGTATTATCATTTAATATTATAATCATCTTAGTCTTATTATATCCTACATCATTAAGTGCTTCAAAAGCCATGCCACCAGTTAATGCACCATCTCCTATTACAGCAATAACATTATTTTTTTCATTTAAAATATCTCTTGCTCTTGCCATACCTACCGCTGCTGAAATTGATGTACTACTATGACCCGTGTTGAAGAAATCATACTTACTTTCACAACACTTTGGAAAACCACTAATTCCGTTAAATTTTCTTAATGAATCAAAATCTCCCTTTCTCCCAGTAAGTATCTTGTGTACATAAGATTGGTGTCCTACATCCCAAACTATTTTGTCTTCATCAAAATTAAAAACTTTAAAAAGACTAATAGTTAACTCAACTACTCCAAGATTGGATGCTAGGTGGCCACCTGTTTTAGAAACCTTCTCAATTAAAAATTCTCTGATATTCTTTGCTAAAATCTCTAAGTCTTCTCCATTCATTCTTTTAAGATCATAAAAGGTATCTATTTTATCTAATTTATTTTCATCCATAGTCATCTTTCCTTTATTAATTTTCCCTATTTAAAAGGATCTTTGTCAAGTGTTTCAAATCAATACAATTCATTGACAAACTGTCTAATAATTTTATACAATCCTCTGTTAGCAAACTACACATTTCTTTACATTTATCAAGTCCATAGAATGAAATATAGTTATTTTTATCATGTTCACAATCTACATTCACTTTTTTTCCTAACTTCTTTTCGTCTCCTATGACATCTAAAATATCATCTTTAATTTGAAATGCTAGACCTAACTTTTCTCCATATTCTTCTAAAATCCTCATGTCAGCCTCAGGCGCTTTTGCCAATACTGCACCTGCTAAAATAGAAGCCTTTATCAATGCTCCTGTTTTCTTTTCATGCATATACCTTAGTGTATCCATATCAATATCTTTTCCTTCAGCAAGTATGTCAACAACCTGACCGCCAACCATTCCCTCTACACCAGCTGCATTTGATATTATTTTTGTAGCTTTTATTGCTTCAATACAATTACTATTCAAAGTAAATTCCAGCATTACATTCATAGCTTCATTTAAAAGCCCATCTCCAGCTAGCACAGCTATTGCATCTCCAAATACTTTATGATTTGTAGGTTTTCCCCTTCTTAAATCATCATTATCCATTGCAGGTAAATCATCATGAATTAATGAATACGTATGAATCATTTCTATGGAAGCTGCCATTGGTAATATATTTTCTAAATCTTCTTTATATATACCATAAGTTAATAGCATTAATATTGGACGAATTCTTTTACCTCCTACATTAATACTATACCCCATTGACTCATAAATTAATTTATTATAACTTCCTTTATTCAAAAAATATTGTTTTAAATATTCGTCAACATATAATTTTAAGTTACTTTTATCCATACTACTCCTCAAAATCTACCTCTCCATATTTATCATTTATTATTTTTATCTTTCCTTCATAAGAATTCAAGACCTTATATAATTTATTTACAAGTTTCAAGCCATTCTCGTATCTATTCATAGCTTCATCTAGATCCAATTCTTTGGTTTCAAATTCATCTACAATTACTTGCAATTCCTTCATCATATCTTCATACTTCTCTATTTTTTTAGGCATAATCCACCTCAATTAGTAATTTTCTTAGTTATTTTACCATCTTTTAAAATCAATTCCACTTCTCTATCATTCTCAAAATCTGAAACTTGATTTAAAATTTCACCATTACTTCCTTTAATTACAGTATATCCTTTACCCAAAACTGCAAAAGGATTATAGGCTTGCAACAAATTATTGTTATGCTTCAGCATTTCCATATCTTTAGATACTTTCTGTTTCACATTTAGTTCTAAACTATTTTTTATGGAGTCTAACATATTTCTATTACTTTCTATAATAGCCTTTGGATTATTAAAATTCAATATACTATTATATAACTTTAAATTAGAATATTCTGCATTTATCTTATCTTTATAAAGCTTTTCAAACTTATGCTTTAAATTATTAAGTTTATCATTAATCTCCAAGATGCTTGGAGTACATACTTCTGCAGCTGCTGAAGGAGTTGAAGCTCTATAATCCGCAACAAAATCTGCAATTGTAAAATCTGTTTCATGTCCAATACCAGTTACCACTGGAATTTCTGATTTAAAAATTGAGTAAGCTACGTTCTTTTCATTAAAGGCCCATAATTCCTCGATTGAACCTCCACCTCTGCAAAGAATAATAACATCAACAGGGTTATTGTTATTAAAATATTCTATGCCTTGGCATATTTCTTCCTTCGCGCCTTCTCCTTGTACTAAAGATTTATATATTTTTATATCTATAGATTTATTTCTACGTCTAGATACTTTTATTACATCACGAATGGCAGCTCCTGTAGGAGAAGTCACTATCCCTATAGATCTTGGCATTAATGGAATAGGCTTTTTAAACTCTGCAGCAAACAAACCTTCCTGCTCTAATTGAAATTTTAATTTGTTATAGGCTTCAAAAAGTTCTCCTTCCCCAGTCTTTTTTATAATCTTACAATATAATTGATAACTACCATCTTTTTCGTAGACACTAATTCTGCCACTAATCTCTACATTTGCCCCATCTTGTGGCATAAAAGTTAGATTAGCTGCATCACTTTTAAACATAACACAGTTGATTCTGCTAAATTCATCTTTTATGGAAAAGTACATATGACCACTATAATGCAGTTTAAAATTTGAAATCTCACCTTTTACAGTGAGATTATTTAAAATAAAATCCTTATCAGTTATTTTTTTTATATAAGCATTTACGTCGCTTACAGACAGGGTTTTTAAAAACATTTTTTTATTGCCTCGCATAAATTTTTAAATAATAAAGTGGTGGTAAGTGCTCCTACGCCTCCTGGAACAGGTGTTATATACGATGCTTTATCCTTAACATCATCAAAATCAATATCACCAGTTATTTTCCCATTCAATGAAGAAGTTCCAACATCAATAACAACCGCACCTTGTTTTATATATTCTTGATTTATATATTTAGGTCTACCAATAGCTGATATTAAAATATCTGCTCTTTTAGTTACCTCCTTAAGATTAACCGTTTTAGAATGACAAATAGTAATTGTAGCATTTTTATCAAGAAGCATCTGTGCCAAAGGTTTTCCCACAATATTGCTTCTACCTATTACCACTACTTCTTTTCCTTCTAACGGAATATTCATCTTTTCTAAAATAGTTACCACACTGTTAGGTGTACAAGGATAAAATATCTTATCAGATTTATATAATTTTCCCATACAAACATCTGTTAAACAATCAAGATCTTTTTCTGGAGCAATTAAATTAGTTACTTCTTTTTCATCTATATGTTTTGGCAAGGGAACTAACATCATTATACCTTGAATCGATTCATCTTTATTGCATTTTAATATATACTCTATCAACTCATGCTGTGATATATCTTCATTAAATTGCTTTTTAATAAATGATATATCTAAAGACTCAGCTATCTTAGCTTGATTATTTTGATAATATTGAGACCCTGCATCCTCTCCCACTAATATAGAAACTACTGTAGGATTTAGCCCTTTTTCCTTCTTAGTTTCATGAACAAAATGTTTAATTTCTTCTTTTATTGCTTTTGCTATCTCTTTTCCATCAATTGTTATCCCCAAAATTTTTCACCTCAAAAATTATTTTCTTTTTAAGACTTTATCTAAAACAGCATTTATAAAAGATACTGACTTTTCTTCTGAATATTTTTTAGTTATTTCTATAGCTTCAT
This sequence comes from Clostridium sp. TW13, assembly GCF_024345225.1. Lineage (NCBI taxonomy): Bacteria > Bacillati > Bacillota > Clostridia > Eubacteriales > Clostridiaceae > Inconstantimicrobium > Inconstantimicrobium mannanitabidum. The sequence goes on along the minus strand of NZ_BROD01000001.1, from coordinate 1,495,532 downwards.
TTATAGAAACCTTATCTGGAATATCTTCTACATATATTATTTCATAAGTAGCCACTCTTAAAATAGCTAGATTTATCTTAGAAATTCTCTCTATCTTCCAATTAACCAAAGATTCTTTAATAATCTTATCTAGTTCTTCAGTAGTATTATCTATGCCTTCTAAAATCTCTCTTATGTACTTGAAATCACCTTCATTCATATTATCATCAAAATTCTCTTTAAAATTCTCAATGATTTCTTCTACGCTTTCCTTATTTATCATTCTTTGATATGTCAATTGTACTGCTATTTCTCTTGATTTAACTCTGTTCATCTGATCCTCCTAAATTTTACGTATATGCTCTTATTATTTTACATTGAAACACCCTCTGATACCAGAGGGTGTATACTATTCTTGAGACTGTTCGCCATTAGTTTTAGGTAAAACTATACTTTGTACAAGTATATTTACTGCTGAAACATTCAAGCCTGTTAAAGCTTCAACGGTATTCTTTACATTCTCTTGAACTTGTGCAAGAACATCTGGTATATTTATGCCATATTGTACTCCTACACTAATTTCAATTGTTGCCCTATCTTCTTCAACCTCAACTTTTACAGCTTTACTTGGATTCTTTTTATTAGTAAATATTTGAGTAATGCCACTTGCAACTCCTTGAGACACTTCAAATACACCTTTTATTTCAGAAGCAGCAATTCCAGCAATAACACTAATAACTTCATCGGAAATTTTCACAGTACCAATATTATTTTCATTATTTTTAAACTCTTCCATTTGGTATATCCTCCTACGCTTAGAAAGCAATTCTACTTATCTTAGGTTTATTATAGCAAATAATTTTTTATTTTACAATTATTATTGCTTGCGTTCTATTCTTACATCGCTTCTACTAGTTACATTCTTAACAACATCTTGAATTTGTATACTTTGTTTTTCAGTTAATTCATCTTTACTCTTTACTACTACTCTTACTGCATTCTTTTCTATAAAACAAATTGCATCATCAAATCCTTTAGCTTTTACTCCAATTTCAATTTTTGTTTGATTGTTTTTACTTTCAGTTAATTCTGTAAGATCTTTAGTTGCTTTATCTTTAGCATCTTTTGAAGCTGTTGAATCATTGCTAACTTGTTTTAATGTTTCCATTGTAGTTGCTGCTGATTGCTCTCTAGTATTTCTTGCATCGTAAAAGAAGTCTTTACCTTTTGTTGGAGTTGTATTTTTGTCATTATTAAAGTTGATAGTTTCGCTAAGAGCGCCTGTTCCATCATCTAGTTTACCACTAACCTTTGCTGATAGTATAGCTGCACATACTATAAGTGCTAATAGGGTCAAAATTATACCTGCTTGTTTTTTGTTCATTTTTTTAAACCTCCCATTTCTTTCTATTGAATTATATGCTACTTTTTCATCGGATATACATTAACTTTATCTAATCCTATTCCATATAATGTTGAAACTGCTTGCGCAATATCATACTTTACTTTGCTGTCATCTGCACCTTCAGCTACAACCATAACTCCAGTTATCTTAGGTTTATAAGTTTTTACAATAAGTGGTTCATTTCCCCCATTTGATGAACTCATCACTACCTTATCTCCATCAGTTTTTTGATTTGTAACTCTCTTACCTCCTTCCTTATCAGTTTCTTCAGTAGTACTGCTTTGAGTATTTGAATCCATAGCCGGGACTTTTGTTTCCCCACTTTCAAAACTTATCATTACTTCTACATTCCCTATACCTTGAACTTCTCTTAATATATTTTTTAGTTCAATCTTCTGTGCTTCTTCATAATTCTTCAATGCAGCTGATTGATTATTATCGTTATTGCTATCCACCTTTGCCATCGTAGTTTTATTACTTGGTCCTGATGTAAAAAACGAAATTGACATGTAGAGCAATACTAATAATAATAGTGCCAATATGAGTTTCCACTTATTTTCTTTTTTCATAAGATCTTTAAAAAAATCTTTATTACCCATAACCTCTACTCCATTTCATATATTTTAATTTTATTATCATCAACTTTTAATATTTCTTTTAAATATGATCTTACTTGAGGATACTTTTCTGCTTGATTTTCATTTTTTATATCCACCTTTTGTATAGGCTTTATGCCATTATCTTTTACCCCAACTTGAACCATACTAAGCTTTATTTTATAATCCAAATCACTCATTTCTCCAGATAAAGAGACTTTAAAATCCATATCACTAAACTTTTCTTTTAATAACCTCTGGACAGAACTCTCCAATTGAGTCTTCGCTGGTATCGTATCTTCTTCTTTAGTTATCATAGATTGATTTGCAGAATCATTTACAATATATGCTTTAATTTTATTAGTGAAATCTTCTTGACCTCCAGCTAAAAAAGATAACACAGGCTTTATTATAACTATTGTCAAGATAATACCAAATACAAACTTACCATATTTTTTTAAACTATTATCAGGGAAAATCATTTCAACTGCTGTAATTAAGATTAATATGGCAGAAATACTTATAATCCATTGCTTTAAATATTCCATATTAGCCTCCTACAATAAACTTTCCTGTATTGACCATAATGCATAGTAATACAAAAAACATCATTGAAACACAAAGTAGCATACTGCAAACTAACATTAATGAGTCTGCTGCTCCGCTTATACAACTTACAATTCTTTTATCTACTATAGGTTCAATAACAGAAGCTGATATTCTATAAACTAGAATTACTGCTAACATCTTTATTACTGGGAATAAAAAGTATAGAACTATCATTATCAACCCAAAGACTCCAAACGCATTTTTTAATATCAAACAATATCCTGCGATAGTTGATATTGAATCAGATAAAGCTTTTCCAACTATAGGTATAAAATTATCCACCGCATATTTGGCGGTCTTTAATGTTACTGCATCTAAGGTACTCGATGTCATACTTCTAATAGAAATCAATCCAATAAACACTGTGAGGACAATTCCTTGAGCCCATAAGGTAATTTGCTTAATTAATTTAGCAAGCTGCTCTACCTTATGCTCCGTAGAAATATTATTTACAAAGCAAAGAACAAAACTCATTAGCGTTAATGGTATTAGAAAATCTAAATATATTTTAGGTGTCAATGAAACTGCACTTAACACCACAGGATCCATAGTAGCAGCTTGTACAGCCCCTCCAACAGATGCTATGAAAAATATCATAACTGGCATAATAGCCGTCATAAATTCTGTTAACTTTCCAATGGTATCTTTTGCAATCTGTACACTTGAAACAAAACTTTTTGTTAGTAATAATATAATAAGTACATAACAACTGTAAAACGCTATGTTTGCCACTTTAGTATTAGTAAATGCATCTTCTAAATTTTTTAGAAGTGAACTTATAATTGCTATTACAATAATTGCTATCATAACTTTTACTGCTATTAACAATTCTTTAAAAATTGTTTTTGATATCAAGTCAATAATTGCATTTGCTGAAAAACCACTACTTCCTGATTTTGCATACTGCTTTATAAAATCTCTTGGATTCATTTTATTCAGCAGATCACCATTATCAGTGCTATTCTCAACTTGCTTATAAAACTTTTCTACAGTTTCACTATTTAATGGATCTGATATATTTTTATCTTGTTCCACTGCATTTACATTAAGCCCAAAACTCATAAACAAAATGAAAAATGTCACTAAGAAAATAATTATTTTTTTCATTTTTTTCTCCTATAAAATCTTTATTATGGCTTCTAAGAGAGCTTTTAAAATCGGAATAGAAAGTCCAAGTATTAATATCTTTCCTGCAAATTCTACTTTAAGACCTATACTTGAGGCACCTGCATCCTTACAAACTTCACTGGCAAAAGAACATAAAAAAGATATTGCTAAAATTTTTAATACTATATTAAGATACAATATATCTACACTTGCTTTTCCGGATATATCTCTAATAAAATTAATTATTTCATTTAGTTGAAAAGCAATGAGAGAAAAAACTATAAGCGTAAAACCTAAAGATAACATACTGGCTATATCATCTTTTTTCCCTTTAAATAACAAATACAAGAATAGTGTAATCATTCCTATTGAAACTATCTTAAATATCAACATGATTTCTTACCTAAAAATAAAACATGGTTTTTACTGTATCAAATAACTTTACTATCATCGTTACTACCATGCTTAATAAGATAATAACACCAGCTAAATTAGCAATAGTTGCAATCTCATCTTTCCCACTGCTTTTCAGTACTTTGTCAATTATAATTAAAATCACACCTACTCCTGCTATTTTAAAAATCATACTTAAGTCAAACATCTATAAATTCCCCCTAGATTAGAAATATTGCTATTACAAGTCCCATGCTAACACCTAGCACTCTGTACATTTTTACATTCTTTTTTGCCTTTTCTGTGGCTTGATTTAAATTATCCTCCAAATTTCTTATGGCAATTTCAAATATCTTTTTTTGCCCATTTAGATCTGTACTTCCTAATGAATTACTAAGTTCTAGTAATACTCCGTAATCATCTGTTTCTAACATAAGTTCATCTTTATTTTTGTCAATAGCTTTACTAAAGGCTGAATTTATATTATTTACTTCTGAGCTATATAATAAATTTGATATATCTTGCAAAAAAGTTGATATTGGTTTTTCTTTTCTATTACTTACCCTTACCAATGCCTCAGGTAATGGTGTCAAGGAATAAAATATTTCATTTTGTAAATATACTACAGCATTTAACATTTGTGATAAGTGCTTAACTCTAAGCTTTACTGTTTCTGAAAGCTGAAATCCCAAAAAGGAACATATAATTACTATTAATAAAAGAATTACTATCTTAAGTTGCAATTTTATATTCCTCTCCTCTCTTAAAGTCATATATCTTTTCAATGTTTCCAACCTTACATCTATTGTTTAATACAATGGCTCTATCTAAAATTTTATTTTCTATAATTGAACTAAACACGTCTCTTCTATAAATGTCCTCCACATCTTCTCCATGTATTGAAGTAATTATTTTAACTCCACAGAGAAAAGCTTTTTCTAAGGCCAATATATCTTCTTTTGTTCCAATCTCATCACAAATTATTACCTCTGGGGACATACTTCTTATGGCCATCATCATTCCTTCATTTTTCATACAGCCATCAAACACATCTGTTCTTAACCCTAAATTCATCTGAGGCACACCTAGATAACAAGCTCCTATTTCGCTCCTCTCATCTATTACGGCTACTTTTTTACCTTTTAATCCAAGGTCTAATCTTCCTTCTGATATGTTTCTTGCTATATCTCTTAATAAAGTTGTTTTACCACATTTGGGAGGCGAAATTAAAATGGTATTTAATACTCGTCCACTATCACAGATATATTTCATAATCTTATCAGAGCAACCTATTACTTCTCTAGCAATTCTTATATTTAGTGAGTAGATATTTTTTAATGATTTAATTTTCCCATTTTCAATAGAATATTCTCCTGAAATTCCTATTCTGTAACCACCTTTCATGGTTATATAGCCTTGTCTAATCTCATCATCATAGGCATAGACTGAAAAATTACTAATTCTTTGTAGCATTTGATTTAGCTCAACACTTTTTACAATTTCTTGTATAATATATTCTTTATCATCTATATTTAGAATAACTGGAGCATTAATTTTCAATCTTATTTCTTGCAATTTATCCAAACTACCAAATCTTTTGATTTTGGAATAAACATTGCAAGGTAAAATCTTAAGAATTTCTTCCACTTAATCTACCTCCTTTTCATCTTTCTCTTTAACATATTATTAAGTTATTCTAAAAAATATTCCTAGAAATAAAAAAAATCTCAGGCGACTGTAGAGCCAGAGATTTTTTTTATGCATCTGCCTTTTCGAACGAATATGAGAAACATTAGGCAGGCGAATATAATTTCTTTTTTATTCTTTTTTCATACGAAACCTAATCAAATAGCCTTATTATAAGTTATCTACAAATTTAATTTTATTATAATATCCTAAAGAATAAGAAAAACTTGACCTTCATACAAAGTCAAGTTTCTTAAAATATAATATTTTACACATTTCATGCTTTTAATTTTGTAACATCTACTTATAATAAATTTTGATTGCAATTTGGGCAAAGTAAAACTTTATTATTTTTAATTGCTTCAACTTCAACATAAAGTTTTTTACCACAATTCTTACATTCTAATTCATCATAGCTGTCTTCAATATCTTCTAAATCCTCTACACTAACTTCTTCAAATAATTGATCTTGTAGTTCTGAAATATCTGCGTTAAGGTAACTGATGTTTTTATTAACATTGCTTATGTTTTCTTTCATTTCAGTAACTTCATCTTTAAGGCATTGCAAAATGCTCGTAGTTAATTCAAAAAATTCTTTATTTTCGCCTTTATACTGATCTAAAAATTGATAAAGCTCCTGTATTTTCCTGTCTATATTTTTCACTTTATCACTTCCTTTTATAGCAAATATGCTAAGTTCCTTCGAACTTAGCATCTAATAGCTATACTCTTTCCATGTATTCTCCAGTTCTAGTATCTATTCTGATTGTATCCCCTTCATTTACGAATACTGGTACGTTAACTACTGCTCCAGTTTCTACTGTAGCTGGTTTAGTAACATTTGTTGCTGTATTTCCTTTAACTCCTGGTTCTGATTCAGTTATTAATAATTCAACAAAATTTGGAGCTTCTACTGAGAATGCTTCGCCTTTATAGAATTTAATTACAGCTAACATATTTTCTTTTAAGAACTTTATAGCTTCTTCAACTTTTTCAAAGTTTAAAGGAATTTGTTCGAAAGTTTCTTGATCCATGAAATAGTATAATTCACCATCTGAATATAGATATTGCATTTCTTTTCTTTCTATAACAGCTTCTTGGAACTTTGCTGTTGGGTTGAAAGTTCTTTCTGTAACTCCACCAGCTATAACATTTCTAAGCTTTGTTCTAACGAAAGCTGCTCCCTTACCTGGTTTAACATGTAAAAATTCTACTACTGTATACACTTGTCCATCTAATTCAAAAGTTGTACCTTTTCTTATATCTCCTGCTGATATCATGAATATCCCTCCAAAAATTATATAATTTCATTAATATTATAACCACGTAAACCATTTTAATACTAGATAAATACAATTTATTCTAACATTCCTAATCACGTAATTAATATAATAAAATATTTTTAATGTATTTGATTTTAGTCATAACAATAGTATTTTATCAAATTCGTTAATTCTTTGCAATTATTTTCAATAAAAATTGTATTTTATTTCTCTAAAATAGGATTATTTTATCCATTATTATTGAAACTCAAGATAATATGTATATCACATATATTTTCCTTAGCTTCTAGTGTTACTATATCATACGTAATTTTCTCTCTATCTAAACAATCTAAAATATTAATTATATTATTATTTTCCCCCGTAGCAAAACATTGTACGCCCCATTTATTATCTTTATATTTCAAATCTTTATACGTAAAACCATATTTAGCAATTACTTTTTTTATTTCTCCATATGTCCACTTTTTATTTACCCGCTCTTTACCTGTTACATGAACTTTTTCACTTTCAATTTTATGTTGCTCATTAAATGAATCTATATTAACTCTATCTCTATTTAATTTTTGTACTTCAAATACTTGAAATAAAGCAATGACAAAAAGAATACTATTTATCATTATTATTTTTTTATTTTTCACTATTTAACTCCTAAAGTTATAATAAAATATTTCTGAACCATATCTATAGATTCAATATATACATCCTTGCAACCATTAATATCATTAACTAATATGTCTACATTTTCTTCTGTTACTTGCAATTTAATTTTATTATTTTCATACTTAAAATTGCTGCATTTGTTTAACATTGAATTTTGATTAATTGCTTTCAACTTATTACTTATTTTATCCTCCTTAATGGTTTTAATAGGAACCTTATCTATATCACTAGATATTATATTTCTCATATTTGAACTCTCATCATATAAAGCTTTTGTTCTGTTAACTACACATACTAATATTAAATTAGCTATAAGCATCAATAATAGTATTTCCTCAACATTTCGTTTTGCTTTTAGTTCTCTTTTAACAATTTCCTCCTTAGTAATGAAATTTCTATATCTATAAATCATAAACTACTCCACTTACATATCTAAATTGTTTTGAAATATTATTCACTTCAGTGATATTAGTAATATAGGTCACTGAATAATTAAAATTTATTAATCTACGTAAGACCATCTCTTCTTTTTTTAAAATATTATCTATATCTAGCATATTCTCAAAATTTATTATTGTTGACTGTATTAATGCTCCTTTAAGCACATAATTCACATAAATCACATTATTTATTTCATGTACAACACAAAATAAATTTTCTCTTTTAAGATAGTTGTAATACTTTTGAACTATAAGAAACTGTATTGGAAAAGTTGACCTTTTTGTCTTTATTGCGTTAAAATTCTCATTGCCTTTTACACTATATACAATTAAATATATTCCATCATGAATAATAACTTTATAATGAAAAAGCATATTGGATTCACCTTTAAAAGCAGCTACATTGCTTAAAATTATTGATTTTATATTAAATAACTGAAAAATGTTGATTCTATTTATGTTTAAGAATAACTGTTTTTCAAGGTAAAATTGGGCAACTATTTTATTGCTTTTTCTTTCTTGTAAAAGTTGCTGAAACTTGTCAAGCGTTACTTCTATTTATCTCACCTACTCTATAGAGTTTTCTATAATCATTGTTTTCATTTTGGCTTTTTCTAAAGAATAAATTGATAAGTTAACCATTATACTTACTAAAAAAAGAGCCAAAAACATGATAACTAGTATTTGTACTGTTGTAGAACCTTTTTTTCTTACGCTCTTATACATTCTCTAATTTCCTCTCCTGAATTTAGTTTTATCAAAATATATATAATATTCCCTTTCTGCTTACAGTTAAATTGCTGCACATCATTCAATATAGTTTGAGTTGTTCCATTTAAATCTAACCTCAAACCAAAAACATTTTTGTACAAAATTTTAGTTTTTTCTTTTGATTTATCATAATTTATTAATTTATTATCAGAAACATATATCTTATTATTACTACTTTTATCACCAATATGATAAAGTATAGTATTCATAATTCTATACAGTTTTTCCTCTTTATATGATGCCTGTAATTGTGTATATGCATTTTTGATTGATTTATTCATTACCAACAGCGTTGCAGTTAACAACATAGCAGATACGCCTAAACCTATAATCAACTCTATCAATGCAATTCCTTTAACCTTTTTCATAATTTCCCCTTAATGGTATAGTTGAACTTATCACCATAGTATTTATTAACATAGAAAATTTCATAAGAATATATGCTACTATCTTTTTTTACTAATACATTAATGTATTTTTTCAAATCTACGATATTCCCCTCAAATATATTAATCAGCGGTTGATCCTCTACAGCAAAATTATTTATATAATTAACATTAATATAGTTATTCTTATCCAACAAACTATTCATATAAGTTTCGTTATTGTTGCTTTTTAGCTCCTTTATAATACAACTACTATAATAATTAATCTCTTTTATCTTTATATTTTCTATTCTGCTCTTCTCATATGTTGAGTAAAGTGATATAAAACTAAGCATGAGTATTGAAAAAATAGCAGTTCCAAGCATTACATCAATAATTATAAATCCATTTTTATTTGTTTTTAATTTCATCATAAAAAAATCCTACTCTTATACTTATTCTCGTTACCTTTCCACTTTTATCTGCTAACAAAATAGCCCCTGCATATGCTTCTCCATTTGCATTAATTGTAATAGAGTTATCACTAGACTCATATATTCCTATTATCTTCATATCTCCCTTTACATGATTTCTTCTTCTAGTTTTTTTACAAGAAAAAAATCTATATTCTCCTGTTTTAGCATTAGCATATATGTTTCCAGTTACCTTATTATTTGCACAGTATAGTTTTGCATAAGTCAACATATCTTGAACTTCTTGTATAGTAACCTGCCTATTAATATCATTTTCAATCTTTTTTAATGCTTTTATGGATACAGTAGCGATGGAACATATGATACATATAACTCCTAGTACAACTACTAGCTCTATCAAAGTATACCCTTTACGCACTAAGCTAGCCCTCCGTATAACGATCCATATACTAATGCAGCCAAGCCAGCTACCACTATACCAAGAAGTAATAGCAATATAGGTTGCACTAAATTTACATATCTTGATAATGTAGAATAATATCGTTCTTCTAGGTTATCTATAATATTTAATAACTTTTCTTCCATACTCCCTGTAGATTCGCCTATAGCAATTAATGAAGAAGTTATTCTTGAAAACTTGAATGACTTTTTAATTGAATCACTGATACTGTTTCCTTCTGTTATATAAAAATAAAAATTCTCAATATCTTCTCTCTGAATCTCCCCTTCAATCTCTAGCATTTTTTGTATACCAGAATTTAATGATATACCGCTAGCAGATATTAAATATAGCATCCTAATAAAAAATAATTCACTCTTCAAATTTACTATTTTAAGTTTTGATTTAATCTTTGCCTTAAAATCTTTTACTGTAGGAAATTTAAAAAATAGACAAATAATTAATGGTGCTGTAATTAATAATATTAGTGCAAATTCAAAATTGTTGTTTATATACTTGCTGAATCCTATTAATATTTCCAACACACCGGTTATAGGCTTCCCCATACCAATATACATCTGTTCCATATTAGGCAATAAAAATATGATATACATTAAAATGAATATGATTATAGATATGGATACACTTATAGGATATATTAATGAACTAATTAACCTTTTTCTTTCATTTTGAGTTTTTTTATAATACTCTGCTAATATAATTAATATCTTATCTAACTTTCCAGTGTACTCACCTATATTTATGAACATCAAAAATACAGGTGGATACAAACTTTTATATGCATAAAAAGATTCATATATAGTATTCCCATTTGAAATAGATTCTTTAATGTTTTGCAAACTCTTTTGATATTTTTTGCTTATTATCTCTTGCTTCAGTTCATCTAAAGCTTGTGCTATACCAATTCCACTTTTTAAAAACAAACCCAAATTACTAGCAATAAATATTATGCTGTTATAATCAATCAAAATTTTTTTTATCCTCACTTATACTTATATATCTTTTAAAATCATCAATAGAAATATATCCATTTTCTACATAGTCACATAGGCATTCTTCTTTACTTTGAAAATTTTCTTCAGAAAGCTTGGTTTTTTCCTGGAGATTTCCATACAATATTTCAGAAACAACTATTCTTCCTGAGTACCCATTATTGCACTGCTTACAACCAACTGCCTTATAGGCTTTTTTTATTTTCAAATCATTATCATCTACTTCTATTAACTTCCTACAATTAGGGCATAACTTTCTAATCAATCTTTGAGATATAATTGCCTTAATAGAATCTTTAATTAAATATTCTTTTACTCCCATGTCCTTTAACCTGTTCCATACATTAAAAATACTATCTGTATGCAAGGTTGAATACACCTTATGGCCAGTTATAGCAGCTCTAACTGCATTTTGAGCTGTATCTTCATCTCTTATCTCTCCTACCATTATCACATCCGGATCTTGCCTCAAAACATGTTTTAATGCTTTTGAAAAACTTAATCCCATTTTCTCATTTATATTTATTTGATTTATATCATTCATTATGAATTCAGTTGGATCCTCAATAGTGGTAATATTTAATTCATTTGAATTTTCTTGTTTTAACAATGAATATAATGTAGTACTCTTTCCACTACCAGTAGGCCCACAAATAATCACTAGCCCCTCTTGTACCTTAATTATTTTATCCATTAATCTCTTTTGTTTTTCTGTATAACACATTTTTTCTATATTCAATAGTTCTTCATTCTTAAACAATAGTCTTATTACTAATTTTTCTCCTTGTATCGTTGGTACACTGGATACTCTAAGATCAAAGTTTTTTGTATCTTCAAATTGAAAACTTAATTTACCATCCTGAGGTGTCAACTTATCAGCAATATCCATATTGGCTAAAAACTTCACTCTAATAATCAATGCATTATATTGTTTAACGTTTAGAATGAATTTAGTAAACATTACTCCATCTATTCTAAACCGAATTACGCATTTTTCTTTATAACACTCAAAATGTATATCACTTGCTCTTTCCCTTATTGCTAATTTTATTATCTCTTCTACTAATTTATTTTCCCCATTAGAATTCATATTGCCAAAAATTTTGTACTGCTCTTCAATTTTTTTTCTTAATTCTTCTCTGCTTCTTAATACCAAATTAACTTCCATTCCATAAATTGTTTTCAAGTAATTTAATATATTTTCATTTTTTTCGCATACCTCTATTGTTATAACGTTATTTTCCTTTTTAATTGGTAAAATCATATGTTTAAGTACAAATTCTTGTGAAAGCTTCTCCATTAATTCAAAATTAATTAAACTCATAGCTACCTCCCTTTTTGAAATTATGTCCATATTGCTTTTTTTCTAATCAAAAACAAAAAAATTATTTCAAGATTCATAAATCATCTTGAAATAATTCTAAACTAAGTATTCGGTATATAATTTTCCCCTTCTAAATCTATTTCTAACTTTATTTCATTATTTTTAATATCATAGCTATATAAACCTTCTGCTCCCTGACTCTTGCCAACAAAAAGTGTCTTTGAACCACTTTGCAACAAATAGGAGTCATTTTCTATCTCTTCTGGAAATTCATAATTTATTTTGTTTACCTCACCTTTTCTTATAACGTATATGTTGCCCTTGTCTTCCTCTGTACTCTTAATTATTAAACTATCTTCATATACTTTCAAGTCTTTTATAACTTTAAAGTGTACTGTATTTGTAGAAGTTTTATTTGTTTTCATATTAAACACTTTAATATCTGATCCCTCAGTAAATCCATTAAATAAATATATTATCTCATCACCATTCATATGTAAATAATTAACATATCCTTCTTTTATGTCTATAATTTTATTAATCTGATTATCATTAATATTATAAGTAAAAATACCTGTTTTTTTATTACTAACTCCATAAAAAATTAAATTATCATCTTCTGTCCATTCAATTAAATCTGCTGACAAATCAATCTTAATTTCCTGCTTTCTCATTGAATTTAAATCTAAATAATAATACGTATATATATCCCCGTTTAAAACCTTATAAAATATCTTATCCCCACTTTGATTAATTTTAGTGAATATAACATTGTCTTCTAAGTTAATATTTAAATCACCTTTTTTGATATTAATATGATCTTCATTCAAAGATTCTACTATTTTATTTTTATAAAATAAAATAGTATTTTTACCATATGGGGTTTCAGATAAATTAATTAGTTGATTATTATCCCATTGAAATGTACTGATTTTCCCATCAATGTTTCTTTGTAAAATATATTGAGGAACATTTATTGCTGAATTATGATTAACCACCTTATTTTTCTTCTGTTCTTTGTTACAGCCCATAAATACAAAAGCTATAAGTACAATCGAGCCTATTTTTAATAATTTTTTCATTTATTTATCACCATTAAACTTCTATTTTATTGTAACTACATACTATAAAATGTTATACTATTTTTAATAAAAAAGAAAGGTGAGATATTATGGCATTTGACGGCATTTTCCTTCATAAAATTATAAATACTTTAAATAATGAGCTAATAGGTAAGAAAATCGATAAAGTTAACCAACCAGAAAAAGATGAAATTCATCTTTCAATTAGAAATATGAAAAAAGTAAAATTGCTTATTTCAGCAAGTTCCTCTTATCCCAGAATGCACCTTACAAAACAAACTAAACCAAATCCAATTCAAGCCCCTATGTTTTGTATGGTACTTAGAAAATATTTGTTAGGAGCTAAAATAGTAAATATAAAACAATATAATACAGATAGATTTCTTTCAATTGATTTTGAAGTTACAGACGAACTAGGTTTTAACAGCATTTACACATTGTATATCGAAATCATGGGCAGACATAGCAATATCTCTTTGGTTAGAAGTAGAGATAATAAAATCGTAGATTGTATCAAACATATATCTTCAGATGTAAACTCTGTAAGAATACTTCTTCCTGGATTTGAATACGTTATGCCACCTCTTTCTGACAAAATAGACCCATTTGCTGAAAACAACAATCTAGAAAATTTGCTTAATTCAGAAATAACTGGTGATAATTTTTACTCTAAGAACTTTAATGGAGTATGTAAGCAATTTTCAAAAGAACTATTTAGTTTAAATAACACTGATAAATTTGATACTAATTGTTTAGAAACTACAAAAAAAGTTTTTAGTTCCATAAACTCAAATAACGACTACTATATATTTACTAACTCAAATAAATCTGTTATTGATTTTTATTGCTATGACTTAAAGTCCTTAATGTATAGTAATAAAATAGCATTTGATAATCCCAATGATCTTTTAGACGAATTTTATAGTTCAAAGGATAAACAGGATAGATTATCTTCTAAATCCTCTGATTTACACAAATTAATAAAAGTAAACATGGATAGATGTTTGAAGAAAAAAAATATTTTAGAAAATGAATTAAAGGATTGTGAGGAAAAAGATGACTTTAGGATAAAAGGTGAACTTTTGACCTCTTATATTTATTCATTAAAAGAAGGTATGAATGAAATTTCCTTGCTTAATTACTATAGCGAAGAGGAATCTTATCTAACAATTAAGTTAGATCCATTAAAAAATCCTTCTGAGAATGTTCAGGCATATTTTAAAAAATATAATAAATTGAAAAAAACTGAAGAAGCTGCTAAAGAACAATTGATAATTAATTCTTCTGAATTAGAATATTTAAATTCTGTTTTAACCTCAACAAACAATGCTGAAGAATATACTGATTTAGATGAAATAAGAAATGAACTTGTAGTTTCAGGATATATAAAATTCAGCAAAAATAAAGCCAAAAAAGAAAGCAAAGCAAAACCTATGCATTTTATATCTTCAGACGGAATTGACATTTATGTTGGTAAAAATAATATTCAAAATGACTATTTAACATTAAAGTTTGCTGACAAAACAGATATTTGGCTTCACACTAAAACAATCCCAGGATCTCACGTCATAATAAAGCAATCTAAGGTGCCAGATTCAACTTTATTAGAAGCTGCAAACTTAGCTGCATATTATAGCAAAGGTAAGGACTCTTCTAAAGTAGAAGTAGATTATACCCAAGTTAGAAATGTGAAAAAACCTTCTGGTTCAAAGCCTGGTATGGTAATTTATTATACTAACAACACTATTGTTATTGATCCTGAAGAACCAAAATTAGAAAAAGCTAAATAGAATAAATATAAATAGAACGGTCTTAAAGATAACATCTATTATCTTTAAGACCGTTTTAAAGTTTAGTATATCTATATTAGTTTTTCTTTTTTGCTTTCCACGTCTTTAAAGTATTGATAAAAATAGCATTTCAACTTACCATTGTATAGTTTTCTATTCTTATTAGATTTTGCACCAAAGTATTTCTCAAAGAATTCATATGAAGTTAAAGCATATAGTTCCCAAAACGGCAATTTCTTTTTTATGCCGCCCAAAACTTTATACAAACTTTGTACTTCCTTCTCATCTGATAATCTCTCACCATAAGGAGGATTTGTTATAATATACCCATACTTTTTACTTGATGAAAAATCTTTTACATCAGCTCTTTGAAAATGTATCATACTTTCAAGTCCAGCAAGTTTTGCATTGGCTCTAGCTGTTGCAAGCACCCTTCCATCTATATCATATCCAATTAAATTTAAGCTATTGTTTTTTATTACTCTCTTAGCATTTTCCCTAACCTGTACCCATAAATCCGGATCCATCATCGGCCAATCTTCACACACAAAAGTTCTGTTTAATCCAGGCGCTATATTATTTGCTATCAAAGCTGCCTCAATAAGAATAGTCCCTGAACCACAAAATGGGTCAACTAAAAGAGATTCCTTATCCCATCTTGATATAAGAACCAATGCTGCTGCTAAAGTTTCCTTTAATGGTGCACTTCCTGCATTTGCTCTATATCCTCTTTTATGTAATCCTGGTCCAGTTGTATCTATTGTAAGAGTAACTACATCCTTTAATATAGCGACTTCAACTTTATATACTGGCCCATCTTCTGAAAACCAATCTACCTTATATCTCTCCTGCATATTCTTAACTATAGCCTTCTTAACTATAGATTGACAGTCTGGAACACTATGTAAAGTTGACTTTATAGATTTTCCTACTACATGGATTTTACCATTCACAGGTATAAGCTTCCACCATTCTATCTCAGTAGTTTTATTAAATAATTCTTCAAAGCTTCTAGCTTCAAACTCTTTCATTTTTATTAAAACTCTGTCTGCTGTTCTTAACCAAGTATTAGCTATGGCAATATCCATTTCATCACCTTCAAAGGTTACTTTACCATTCTCTACTTGTAAATCGTCATATCCTAAATTTTTTAATTCCTTAGCTGTAATTGCTTCTATTCCAAAGGTTGCTGTGGCAATTAAATCAAATTGCATCACTATCCCCTCCTATCATTTCATATATTTTTACAGAATCTTCTCCATCAATTTCTTCAATTTGTACTGCTACAATTTCATTTTTTGATGTTGGAATATTCTTTCCAACATAATCTGCCCTTATAGGCAATTCTTTATGCCCTCTATCAATTAACACTGCTAGCTGAATAAGATTAGGCCTACCTAAATCTACAATAGCATCTATTGCTGCTCTCACAGTTCTACAGGTATAAAGTACATCGTCCACTAAAATTACCTTTTTGCCTTTTACATCTAATTTCATTACATCTGTTTTTAATGTTGGCTTTTCAGTTATAGTACTCAAATCATCTCTATATAAAGTTATATCCACACTTTCAACGGGTAATTCTACCCCTTCAATTCTTTTTATGTTTTCTGCAATCCTTTGAGCTATAGGATATCCCCTTCTTCTAATTCCAACTAAAACTATATCTTCAACCCCTCTATTCTTTTCAACAATTTCATGAGAAATTCTAACCAAGGTTCTCTTCACTGATTTTTCATCAAGTATATTGGCTTTAAGTCTCATAGTATCCACTGACTAATTCCCCCTTAATTTTTTAATTATTTCTTCAAAATACTCAGGTATATCTGATGTAAATTCCATGTATTCATTTTTAGTTGGATGAAGAAATCCTATAGTCTTTGCATGAAGAAGTTGGCCTTCACTTTTAAATCTCTGCTTTTTAAATCCATAAACAGGATCTCCTACTAACGGATGATTTATTGATGCCATATGCACTCTAATCTGATGTGTCCTACCAGTTTCAAGCCTACATAATACTAATGCTTCTCTGGCAAAATTCTCAATAAGCTTGTAGTGAGTTACTGCTCTCTTTCCATGCTCAACTATAGCAAACTTTAATCTGTCCTTAGGATGTCTGCCTAAAGGAGCATCTATTGTTCCCTCCATGGTCTTCATTGTTCCTTCAACAAGAGCGATATACTCTCTAGTAATTGAGTGTTCCTTAAACTGCTCTGCTAATTTCATATGTGCAAAGTCATTTTTAGCTACTACTAACAATCCAGAGGTATCCTTATCAATTCTATGTACAATTCCTGGACGTATGACTCCATTAATACTTGATAAATCCTTACAATGATAAAGTAAAGCATTAACTAGAGTTCCAGAATAATTTCCAGGAGCAGGATGTACCACCATACCTTGTGCTTTATTTACTATAACAATATCACTATCTTCATATACTATATCAATATCAATATTTTCCGCTTTAATATCCAATTGTGAAGGTTCTGGTACTGTAATCACTATATCATCTGATGTCTTTACCTTATAATTACTCTTAACTGCTTTTCCATTAACAATTACATTACCAGACTCAATTAATCCTTGAATATGACTTCTTGATTTACATTCCATACTACTTGCTAATACTTTATCTATTCTAGTGTTATTAAAAATTTCATCAACTATTATTTTTATTTCTTCCATGTAATGTATTTACCTCACATTAATTTGTTTTCTATTTAAAACTATATAAATCATGTTTCATTAAATTTTTATATATAATCATAACCAATTAATTATACCATAAAGCCTAAACAATATTAAACAAAAAAATAATCCTGATAAACAGGATTATTTTTTAGCAAAGAAACTTTTAATTTCATCTATTCCTTCTTCTTCAATTTCTTCTTCATCAAAATGTTTAATTTTATCTACTGCTACTTCATCAATTTCTATAGACTTCTCTTCAATAAACTTATCCTTTGATTCAGATATACTAAAATTCTTAGCAAAATCTCTTTCTAAATCTGAGAAAGTTTCTAATTGTGTATTCATAAAATTTCTATATTTAGCTCTAAACTTAGCAAATTCTTGTTTAACCTTATCATACTCATCATTAATTTGTAAAACATCACTATGAGCTTTATCAAGAATTTTTTGTGCTGTATCATTAGCATTTCTAATTATTAGTTCAGATTCCTTTTGAGCAGAACTTCTAGCTTGTTCTGCAGTATTTTGAGCCAATAACAATGTATTCTGTATTGTATTTTCTATTTTACTGTAATGCTCAACCTTCTCATTTAAAGCCGTCAATTTTTCTTTTAAAATTGTATTTTCTTTAAATGTAGCTTCATAGTCTTCTACTATTTTTTCTAAAAATTCATCAACTTCATCAGAAGAATACCCTCTAAGTCCTCGTTTAAATTCTTTATTACTTATTTCCATTGGTGTAAGTCTCATCCAAGTCACCCCTCTATGTAAATTTTTTTATAATTACTTTGCTTTTGCCACTCTTACTAAATCCTAAAAGTTCATCAACAATAAACTTACCAACTTTTCTAATGGTGATAACATCACCTGTCTCAACAATCTTATTTTTTTCTTTAATTATGCTGTAATTAACTGAAACATTACCGCTATCCACCAAAATCACAGCTTTAGCTCTTGATATATTTGCTAGACTAGATACTAAGCTATCTAGTCTTAATGAGGTAATTGTCATAACAGATTCTTCAAAATTATGATTAGGTAATAAAGATTCATTATCTAATTCTTTAATTGTTACAGGAGTCTTTTTAACCTTTTTAAGTTCACTAAAAAGAATTTCCATTATTTCAGGACTAATTGCTAAAAAACAAACATCTCCTTGCACCACTAAATCTCCAAGTTTGTATCTTTCAATTCCTAAACTTAATATTGTTCCTAAATAATCCTTATGAAGTAAAGTACTGAATTTACTTGAATTAGTTATTTCTATAAACTTTATCTGTATATCTGTAGCATCCACATTGTTGAATGTAATTATTCCTCTTTCGGCGTATTGGAATCCGCCAAAAAAACTACAGTCAATTCCATTCTCTGTGCATATTCTTTTAAGAATATTATATATATTTATTGTATAAAATTCTTTTGTACATAAAGATACCCCTTTTAATGCCAGCACAAATTTATTATATAACTTATCAACTAAATCTCTTTCTATGCTATCATCAAAATGTTTATAAAAATTACTTTTATCCATGTCTAAAATTCCTCAACTTATTACTCCATTTAATAGTAGCTTATAAAACTATTATTTACTCCAGTTAAATAAACCTTTATTAGTTAATTCAGACTTTAATTCATTTGTAACCTCTACATTTGATGGTGATAACAAGTATACTCCTTTTTCAACCTCTTGTAATTCACCTTCTAATGCATAACATGCTCCACTAACAAAATCTAATAATCTTTGAGCTATTCTATTATCTAAAGAAGTTGTATTAACTACAACTATTTTTCTAGATTTTATAGCATCACATATTTCTGTAGCTTCTTCAAAAGTAACTGGCTTTGTTATAGTAACTTTTGCAGAATTTGTAGAATGAATACTTACAACTTTACCATTATTAATATTCTTCTTTTGGAAAACAGGTTCTATTACACTTTCTTCTTCAGTTATTTCTTCATCTTCATCTTCATATTCATCTTCATCATAGTCAAATCCTATAATTTTTCCTAACTTATCAAATAATTTAGCCATAATATAAATCCCCCTAAAAATTATAAATTATATTCTCTTTTTCCAAAGATACCTTCACCTATTCTAACCATATTAGAACCTTCCTTAATGGCATCTTCATAATCATGAGTCATGCCCATAGACAAAACATCCATTGATATATTTTTAAATTGTTTTAACTTTAATTTATTCCATATCTCATATAGTCTCTTAAAATAAAATGAATTTTTTGTTTCTCCATTTCGTGGTATTATAGCCATTATACCATGAATTTTAACATTTGAACACTTTTCTATATTTATTAGCAAAGTCTCCAGTTCTTCTTCTAAAATTCCATATTTTTGGCTTTCTCTACCTATATTAATTTGAATTAAAGCGTTAGCTATAATTCCTTGTTTAGAAAATTCTTTTTCTATCTCATCTAATAACCTTATACTATCTAGGGATTGAATTAAATCCACCTTTCCAACAATATACTTTACTTTATTACGCTGAAGATGCCCCAATAGATGCCATCGCACATCTTTAGGCAAACAATCATATTTCTTTAGTAGTTCTTGAACTTTATTTTCTCCAAAATCTTTAATTCCATAATTATACACAATTTGCATATCTTCTATGGGTTTAGTCTTGGAAACTGCAATTATTTTCACATTATCAGGTATATTACTTCTAATATTGTCGATATTTTCTATAATGTCCAAAACCAATCCTCCTTAGTTCTAAATATCTAATATGTTATTATTCTCCACAGTTTAAAAAAATCCTTCTTATATTTCAAAAAAATTAATGTAATTTTAAAATCAATTAAATTTTTTATTTTCCCGACAAATTACTATAACTCAACTCTCCAGTATACCCAGCAATAACCATATCATTTTTTCTTGTAATTTCTACACTTATTTCTCTATTTTTTAGTGTTTTTATATAACTATCACTTCTATCTAAAATAGAGATAAGTATATCTGGATTACCAATAACATTTACAGTAAATGGCCCTGGTGTCTTTACTCCATTAATTCTTAAAAATGCCCAACCACACATAACTTCTGAATTTGGCAACACTCTTTGATTATTTATTGATATTGCTTGCGCTCCAGCTAACTTTAATTCATTAATTACTTGTATCATATCATTATCATGTAATGTTTTAACTAATAATAAGGTGTTATCTTGAACCTCTTCAGTTATATTATCTATTCCATCTTTAAGAACAATTTGTATTCCATTACCTTTTACTGAATTCGTCCCTATTACCATTTTATTATATTCAATTTCTTCTTTAATATCTTCAATTACACGTTCATCTTTTTTACCGCCATAAGTATATTCATTAATTTTATCTATGGCATCATTATTTGAATGCTTCAATTTTGATATGTCAGTTAAAAGCTTACTTCTTTCATTTATCTCATCTTGATATTCTTTTGCACTTAATTGCATATACTTGGATCCATCAGATGTCCCTATATTGGACACTATTAGCATTCCCAAAATAATAGAGGTAATTAAAATAAATATCTTTGGATTATCTTTTTTCAAAATTATCCCTCCAATTATTTTTTTCTTATCTTCTCTAGAATTAATCTTCTAATTATAGCAAAGTTATCAAAAATTCTTCCTCCAAAAACTATTACTGCGGCTATATATATTGGTATTCCAAGCTTATCACCTAAATATGCTAATGCAGCAGCCAAAATTGCATTGCCAAAGAATCCTGAAATGAATATATCTGCTTGAAAATTTTTTGATAAACCTCCCTTTACAGCACCAAATACTGAATCCAAACATGCAAGTATTGCCACTGACATATATGGAGAAAATTTATCTGGAATATTTATATTAAGTTTTAATCCTAAAAAAATACCTATTAATAATCCTATAAAAGCAATCATATTTTCACCCCTATTTATCTATCTTTATACTATCTGTAGTAATCTTTTGTGTTGACTTAGGTATTTTTATCTCAGATTCTGGAGATATTTTTTTATCATAACTCCTTGCAAGAGCACCATAATCTAAAGCGCCTACAAAATTCAACCCACCTTCTAGGTTGGTTCTATCTCCAATAACTTTAATAACAATTTTATCTTTTGGAGAAATTCTATCATTATTACCTATCCAAATATAATTACTAGCTGCCTTAATACCTGTTTGAGGAGTGACTCTAATATCGTTAATTGATATTGCTTCAGCTCCAGAATAATTTAATAAATTAACTACATGAATAAGTTCATCATCAGTAATATAATCTGATTCATTTGGAGAAAATACTGAAGATTTTGTAGTTAAAGTCAATACTATTCCAGGTCCCTTAACATCTGTAGTTCCTAATATCATTCTTGATTTTTCTAATTGGTTTTTCATTTCATTAGTTATGCTACCATCTTTAGCTGCATTTTCTTCTATAGTTTTTAATTCTTCGTACAATTTGTTATTCTGAGTTTGCAGTTGTTCCTTTTCCTTTTTTAAACTTTCAACTTCAGACATTATATCTGTGGTATCTGTTTTTCCATCAAGGCTATTTTTATCTTTTGCATTCAGAAGTTTAAATTGGTATGCTAAAAAAATGCCCAATAATGCACAAACAAATGCAACAACTAGTTGGTTATATATTTTTTTCTTCATAGTCACATACCTCCATCTCTAATTTTCTCCTTTAATTACAGGACTCCCTTTAAAACTTACATCTATAGTTCCCTTTTTGATATTTACAACATCATCTTGCAATATATTAATTACCGCATTTAACTTATTTTCTAGTTCATCATCACTACCTAAAAATATCTTCACATTTCCATGATAAATAATAAGTTTATTAGGATCTCCCATATCAAATTTATCAAATGTTATTTTAGATTGATTTCTTTCAATTAAAGATGCTAGTTTTTTTCCTATTTCAATACGTCTACTATCTGAATAAACCGTCTTTCCTATTTTTAAAACATCAGGTTTCGGATTTATTAATAACGTTAAATTAAGATCCTTTACATCTGCTCTAGACTCTAAAACACTTAAATCATTACTTAAAATATATTTTTGTTTTCCATCTTCAACACAGTAAGTAACAGCTTTTTCTTTAATTTCTATAGTTAATTTATTAGGCATTTTTTTTATTATCTTAACCGAATCTATATAAGGATTTTTTTTAAGACTTTCCTCTACAACCTTATTATCTATAAAAAATATATTAACTCCTAATGGTTCATATAACTTATATAATTCCTCTGATTTAATTATTTTATTATTAGAATATTCAACCTTACGCACATTAAAAATAGGCGCTTTAGCTAGAAATAGTACAAGCAATAGTAAAAAAAATGCAGTAAATAAAACTATTTTTTTTCTTCTTTTGCTTTTCTTTTTTCTTTCAATAAATTCACTTACATTATTTTCCATATTATTAATCCTTTATTGTATTAAATTCCTTTTATATATTTTATCACTAACTATGTATTATTTCATTACATTTTTATTAAATTATCACTTGATAAAAGCACTGATATCACTAGATATTCAGTGCTTTTCAAAAGTCATCTGTCTTTTTGTCTAGAAACATTTAAAAGTATACCCATACCTATGAGGTTAATTATCAACGCGGAACCTCCATAACTTATAAACGGTAACGGAACTCCTGTTACTGGCATAGATCCGGTTACAACAGCTATATTAATTAACGCTTGAATAGCTATTACAGAGGTTATTCCTAAAGCAAGTAATGACCCAAATATATCCTTAGCTCTCAGAGATATTAAAATTCCTCTATAAACAAGAAGGATAAATAATAAAATTATCACTACACATCCTATCAATCCTAGTTCTTCACCAATGATAGAAAAAATAAAATCTGTATGCGGTTCAGGCATGTATAAGGTTTTTTGTCTTGATTGACCAAGTCCCATTCCACCTACACCACCTGCACCTAATGCATAGAAAGATTGTATCAATTGATACCCATCAGTACTTGCATGTTTCCACGGATCAACAAAATTAAATAGTCTTTTAACTCTATAGGATTCTGCAAAAATTCCAGCCACACCAGCTATTCCTACTACACTAAGCAGCATTGCAAATATCTTTTTAGGTACTCCAGATGCATATAAAATTATTAATGTTGACATCATTATAACAGTGGCTATACTTAAGTTTTTTTCTAGTAATACCAATCCTGCAAAAAATGCTGACATACCTAATAATCGAGTTATAATGAACTTAACGTCATTGATCTTATTACCACCACTTTCAATTACAGCTGCCAGAAAAATCACTATTGAATACTTAGCTATTTCTGATGGTTGTAAATTTATAGGTCCAAGAGCTATCCATCTTACAGCTCCATTTTTCTTGGTACCAATAACAAGTACAACAACCAAACAAGCTATAGTAAATAGCATTATCCATCCACACCATTTTTTTAATTTATGGTAGTCAATACTCATCATAAAAATCATAACACCTGCTCCCAAAAGACCAAAAGCACCCTGTCTTTTAAGAAAATACATGCTATCATTATTAAAATCTTTGTTCATCATAGCCCAATAAGAACTTGAACTATACACCATAACTATACCTATCGCAAGCAATAGGAATATCGTGTAAAAAAGTATATAATCAATCTCCCCCATTTTATTTTTGTTTTTTTTCATATAAGCTTTCCTCCATAAAATTGCTCTATAAAGACAAGAAACCTAGGAAACATAATAATACTGTAATAATAGAAAAGATACTAACAATTTTTGTTTCATTCCATCCAAGTTGTTCAAAATGATGATGTATAGGAGCCATCTTAAACACTCTCTTACCTGTAAGTTTAAATGATGTTACTTGAATTACTACTGATAAAGTTTCAATAACATAAATTCCACCTACAATTACAAGAATCCATTCAGCTTTTAATAACATTGCAACTGCTGCTACAGCTCCACCTAAAGCTAAAGAACCTGTGTCTCCCATAAATACCTTTGCTGGATAAGCATTAAATCTAAGGAATCCTAATAACCCTCCAATTAATGCAGTTGAAAATACACATAAAGGTAAACTAATTTTATATGTTATAGCTGCAAAAAATGCCAAAACCAAAATAGTTATTGATGTGCATAGTCCATCCAGCCCATCTGTTAAATTCACGGCATTTGTAAAAGCCAATAAATAAACCATAACAATAGGAATAAATAAAATTCCAAAGTTAAAATTAATCTTTGCAAATGGTATCACCATTTCTGTACCAAGATTACTATAAGCGTAATAAGTTAATATACTAGAAACAACGAATAATAAAACCATCTTTTGCCAAGCCCTTAGACCTAAATTCTTCTTATGTATAATTTTCAAAATGTCATCTAAGAATCCAACAAAACCAAAAGCAATAAATGCAAATAATACGACCATAGCCGGACTTTTATAATCATGTATCATAACTAGTACAGTAATTGTAGTAGAAAGAATAAAGATTATTCCACCAATAGTTGGTGTGCCTGCCTTTTTTAAATGAGTTTTAGGACCATCATCTCTTATATTCTGTCCAAATTTTAGTTTTCTTAACATAGGTATTATAAATGGTCCTATAATACTCGCAATTAAAAAACTTAACGCTACTGTTAATATTAATAATAATAAACTACTGTTATCCATAATTTATACCACTACTTTAGTGGTCCCCCCATTCTATTACTTTTTATCTAAGCTCTCTATGATTTGCTCAAATTTCATACTCCTAGAAGCTTTAACTAAGATTGAATCACCAATCTTTATCTTATTATCTAAGTCGTTTATTAACTCAGATACTGAAGTATAAATATAAGCATTCTTCTCTCCATAACCTAATCTAGCTTCTTCAGTAAATTCACCTGTTAATAGCAATAAATCCACATCATTATCCTTAGCAAATTTTCCAACTTCGAAATGAGCAGATTTTGACTCTAATCCAAGTTCCTTCATAGTTCCTAAAATCGCCACTTTTCTTTTACTAGAAAGATTCTTTTGAACTTCTATAGCAGCTTTTACTGAGGCTGGACTAGAATTGTAACAATCATTAATAATTGTATACTTATCTTTCTTCATTATATCCAATCTCATTGAAGTAGCTTCTAAATTTGCCATTCCTTGTTGCATTTCGGTAACAGATACCCCCAGATTTCTTCCTACGCATAGGGCTAGTAAAGTATTATACACGTTATGTTTTCCAAGGAGAGGAATAGTAAACTTAACTTTTTCTCCATCAATTATTGTATTAAATTGAGTTTCATTTTCTAAAAATTTAATGTTATCTATGCAGTAATCTTTATTATCTAAACCTACTTTTATAACATTGAAATTAGAATTTTCCACAGTTACTAACTTATCATCATTGCCACTAAGAATTAATGGTGATTTTTCCTTTAAAAAATCTGTTATCTCCATTTTTGCCTTTAATATATTATCTCTTGTCTTTAAATTTTCAATATGAGAAATTCCTATATTTGTTATGACAGCAATGTCTGGTCTAGCTATCTTTGAAAGATTATGAATTTCATTAAAATCACTCATTCCCATTTCAAGAACTGCTACATCATAAGTTTCATCTAATTGAAATACCATCAATGGTAATCCTATTTCATTATTAAAGTTTCCTTTTGTTTTAAACACCTTATATTTTGTACTCAATGCAGCTGCAATTAAATCTTTAGTAGAAGTTTTACCTGTTGAACCTGTAACTCCAACAACCTTTATTTTTAACTTTTTTCTATAAAATTCTGCTAAGTCTTTTAACGCTTCTGTAGTATTGTCTACTTTTATTATTGTTGAATCTGTAATCTCAGCAGATTGGAAATGAATTTCATCTACTATGCATATAGTAGCTCCCTTTTCAACTGCTTCTTTTATAAATAAATTCCCATTGAAATTATTGCCTTTTAATGCAATAAATAAACTACCTACTTCAATTTTTCTCGTATCTGTAGAAACTACCTTAAAATCTTCCCTACCTTTTACTACAACTTTACCATTAAGTGCTTTCAGTATCTCTTCTAAACCTAAATTCATTATTAAACCTCATTTCTATTTTGAAGAATTTCTTCAACTACTTCTCTATCATCAAAATGAATAGTTTCATCTTTTAATATTTGATAATCCTCATGGCCTTTTCCTGCTATAACTACAGAATCCTCTGATTTTGCAAGTTCTATAGCCTTCTTTATAGCATCATATCTATTTTCTATAGTAATGCAATTGTCCTTGTCCTTTATTCCCTTAAGAATATCTTCTATAATCAGAGCTGGCTCTTCCTTTCTAGGATTATCAGAAGTCACTATTGCTAT
Organism: Clostridium sp. TW13; assembly: GCF_024345225.1. NCBI lineage: Bacteria > Bacillati > Bacillota > Clostridia > Eubacteriales > Clostridiaceae > Inconstantimicrobium > Inconstantimicrobium mannanitabidum. The sequence goes on along the minus strand of NZ_BROD01000001.1, from coordinate 1,468,153 downwards.
ATCTGCAATTCTTGTTGCTATTTCACCCATTTGTGGTCTCTTTACTGTATCCCTGTTACCACCACAACCAAACACTGCAATTACTCTTCCTTTTGTAACTTGCTTTACTGTAGATAATATATTCTCCAATCCATCTGGAGTATGCGCATAATCAACAATAATTGTAAAATCTAAGTTATGACTCTTACCAACTCTCTGACATCTTCCGGGAACAGTAGCTTCTTTTAATGCAGCATTTATTTTCTCGTAAGATAGCTTCAACAAATCACATACTGCAATGCATCCTAAAGAATTATAAACATTATATAGTCCTGGTATCTCCATTTCATATTTTTTGCCTTTAGTATCAAATTCAGATTTCATGGCTCCAAGTAAAATATTTTCTGCAGTGTAATCTGCATCTTGTTTTAAAGATATAGTAACTATATTTTTTGATTTTTTATCTTCCTCTAAATCTTCAATAATTCTTTTTCCATAGTCATCATCTATGTTTATAATACAATTATTGGCCATTTTAAATAATTTAAACTTTGCTTTATAATATTCTTCAAAAGTTTTATGCATATCTAGATGATCTCTAGTTAAATTAGTGAAAATTGCATAATCAAACTCCACATCATATACCCTGTCTAAGGCTAAAGCATGAGAAGATACTTCCATAACACAATAATTAGCTCCTTCATCAACCATCTGTTTAAATAGCTCTTGAAGTTCTAATGATTCTGGAGTCGTTCTTTCAGTCTTAAATTTTTTATCTCCTATATAATTTGCTATCGTACCAATAAGACCAACCTTATTCCCTGCCTTGGTAAGTACATCTCTGATAATATAGCTGGAGGTAGTTTTACCATTTGTTCCTGTAATACCTATAACCTTAAGTTTTTTAGATGGATTTCCATAATAATTTGATGCTATCTTTGCTAAAGCTCTTCTAGTATTATCTACTTTAATTACTGTAACACCTTCCAAAACTTTCACTTCATCTTCACATACTACTACTGTAGCTCCATTTTCAGTTGCCTTTTCAGCAAAAGTATGTCCATCCACTGAAAATCCTTTGACACACACAAATAAATCATCTTTTGAAACTTTTCTGTTATCATAACAAATTTTTCCTATCTCTCTATTTACATCACCACTTACTAATTGATAATCTAATCCTTCTAACAAATTTTTAAGTAACATAAAAATCAACTCCTTAAATTCTATGCATAACAACTTAGAAAAATGACCATTTACAAAATTCTAGCATGCACCACAGGTACATGCTAGAATTACTAATCTCCTAAATCATCATCAACTGCTAATACACATTTTATTTTTGATCCCTTTTTAACTGTTTCACCAGGTTTTATTGATGAGCTTTCTACAACACCATCTCCTTGGAATTCAGACTCCAATCCAATATCCTTAAACACCTGCTCAACTTGTGGTTTAGTATATCCAATTATATCTGGAACTGTTACATCTTTATTATAGTTAGAAGCACTACCTAGTGCAACATTAATCTTAGTTCCTTCTTTTACAGTACAACCAGGTAATGGTTTGATATCTGTAATATACTCACCCTCACCACTAATTTCAACATCTAAGTTTAATGCTTTAAGAGCTTTCTTTCCATCTTCAACTTTTTGTCCTCTTACATCTGGTATTACAATACTCTTAGCAAGAGATGCTGTATCTTCATGATTAATTTTTGAACCCATATAGTTAAAAATATCAGTAAATAAAATATGACCAATAGGCGTACAAATTACACCTGCATAATATGCACCTGCACTTGGTTCATCAATTGTAATAAATATTGCAATTTGAGGATCATCTATAGGAGCCATTGCTGCAAATGATGATATATATCTCTTATCATCATAATATCTACCTGTAGCTGGATTAACTTTTTGAGCAGTACCTGTTTTACCACCTATACGATAACCTTCAACTTGTGCTTGCTTAGCTGAACCTTTAGTAACAACTAATTCTAATGCTGATCTTACTCTTTTAGCTGTATCAGCACTTATAACCTGTTTTGTTGTAGGTTGGAATTCTTTATCAACTACTCTCTTACCATTTTCATCTACATGTGATACTTCCTTCATAATATGTGGTTGAATCCATGTTCCATTATTACCAACAGCTGAAAATGCAGCCATATACTGTACTGGATTTACAGTATCAGTTTGACCAAATGAAATAGTTGCTAAGTCAACATCACTAATTGCCTCAGTTTTTTTAACTATTCCTTTAGCTTCTCCAGGTAAATCTACCCCTGAAACTTTACCAAATCCAAATTTCTTAATATACTCATTTAATTTTTCTTTTCCTATTTTCTTTCCTAACTCTATAAAACCAACGTTACAAGAATTTTGCAGAATCTCAGGAAAAGCTTGAGTACCATGTCCACTGGTTTTCCAACAGTGAATTGTAGTTCCCAATACATTAGTAGCACCACCGCAAGTATATTTTTCTCCTACGTCTGCCACTCCCTCTTCTACACCTGCAGAAGCTGTTATAACTTTAAATATAGAACCACATTCAAAAGAATCACTCACTAAATGATTTCTCCACATTTTTTGTATTTTATCACTAGAAGTCGCTCCTTCAAAGTTTTCAGCACCATCATAAGGATTATTAGGATTAAAATCTGGTTTATTAGCCATAGCTAAGATTTCGCCATTTTTAACATTCATAATCATTACACTAGCACCCTTTGCTTTATTGTTTGTCATCGCAATTGTTGCTGCTTTTTCTGCAAACTCTTGCATCTTTTCGTCTATAGTAAGCGTTACATCTTTGCCATCCACTGGAGCTGTAAATTTAGAAATAGCATAAGGTAATTCTGAGTTTCTCTTTGCATCTAATTCAGCAATTCTCATACCAGCTACGCCTGAAAGATCATTATTATATTGAAGCTCAATTCCTCCAAGACCAACTCCGTCTACATTAGTAGTTCCAATTACTTGAGCTAAGAAATTATTATTTGGATAATATCTCTTTGTATCTGCTGATACCATTACTCCCGAAATATTTAAAGCCTTTACCTTATCTGCAGGATCTTTTTCAATTCTTCTAATCAAAGTCGCACTTCCAGCATTAGCTCCACTCGGAAGCTTATATCTTAACTTTTTCAAAACATCATCTTCACTGATTCCTACAGCATCTGCTATTTGCTTGGAAATAGCAGTATATTTTTGAGCATCATTGTACTTTCTTTGAAGATATGCTCTAATGGCATTTAAATCAAAATCAACCCTATATACATTGGCACTTACAGCTAATTCTACTCCATTTGTGTCAAGTATTTTACCTCTTCTAGCTGAAATTTTAATTTCGCTTGTCCACTGTTCAATAGCTTTAGCAGAATATTCATTTGACTTAAATATCATTATATAGCTAAGTCTTAACACCAATATAAAAAACACTAAAGCTAACATACTTAAGATTATATACATTCTTTTTCTAATTATTCCTCTGTCCCTAAATTTCCTATTCTTCACGTAACTACCTCCAGAAAAATTTCTGTAAACAATATAAGATGCACTTTAGAAAAATGCATCTAGTATTTTTGAAAATAAACTTTTTCCGTCTTTGACGCTCTCTTCACTCTTTGGCTTAAAATTGTTTTTTTGTAAATCTACCCTTTTTATATCATTTTTTGTTGGAGTTATCATACCTAACTTAGTTTCTGCTGAACTTCTAATGTCATTAATAGAAGATGCTTTTAACAATTTTACATTAAGAGCTTCGTTTTCACTTTGAAGATTAGCAATTGCATATTTCATCTGAGTTAAATTGTTTTCAGCTTTATAGACTCTATTATCACTCCAAATTACAAACATTCCTGCTGCAAACAAAATAAATATTGTCTGAGTTGCTGCTTTTCTTGCTTTTCTTCTCTTTTGCTTTTCTCTTAATTGTCTGTTTTTCTTTGCTTTCTTAAGTTCTTCATATTGTCTCTCCACCTGAGGATCCAATGGTGTTGTTTTAGGTTCCAATACTGTATTGCCATTTATATAATTTAAATTCTTCTCTATCACTTTATTCAACCCCTTGAAATATTATTACAGATATTTTTAAATTTTTTCTAATATTCTCAATTTAGCACTTCTACTTCTTGGATTATATTCTAATTCTTCAGCAGACGCTTCTATAGGCTTATTATTAATCAACTTAACTACTGGTTTTTTATTGCAAATACATATCGGAAACTCCCTAGGACATGTACATGGATTTTGAAGAGTTCTAAATGTATTCTTTACAATTCTATCTTCTAAAGAATGGAAAGTTATTATTGCCATTCTTCCACCCTTATTTAGTTTTTCTACCCCATCTAAAATTGTTTGTTCAATTATACTTAGTTCTCTATTAACTTCTATTCTAATAGCTTGAAAAGTTCTCTTTGCTGGATGCGGTCCTTCTCGTCTAGCCTTTGCAGGAATAGCTTTTTTAATTATTTCTACCAATTCAAATGTAGTTTCTACAGCTTTCTCTTTTCTTGCATTTACTATAAAGTTGGCTATCCTCTTAGCAAATTTTTCTTCACCATATTCTCTAATAATTCTAGCTAATTCTTCTTCACTATAACTATTAACCACATCATATGCTGATAAAGAATTTTCCCTATCCATTCTCATGTCAAGTTCTGCATCATTCATATAGCTAAAGCCTCTCTCCGGATTATCTAATTGATATGATGATACTCCTAAATCCATTAATATTCCGTCAACCTTTTCAACCTCTAAATCTTCTAATATTGATTTAATATTGTAAAAATTATTATGAACTAATTTTTTGTTTTCATACTTGCTTAGTTTTTCATTTGCAGCTTTTAACGCTTCCGTATCTTGGTCTATACCTATAAGCAACCCTTCGCTTGATAACTTTTCTATAATATGAGATGAGTGTCCTGCTCCACCTAATGTACAATCTACATATATACCGTTTTCTTTAATATTTAGCCCTTCAATACACTCATTTAATAATACAGACACATGTTTAAATTCCATTTTATATTCTCCTTCGTTTAAATTCCTAATAAACTCATCTTCTCGGCAATTGAATCATAATCAATATCTGATTCATTGTATTCCTGCCACTTTTCTTTGCTCCAAATTTCTATTCTATTAGAAACTCCTATGCTTACTATTTCCTTATCTATCTTGGCATATTCCTTTAAATTTTGTGGAATTAATGCTCTACCTTGTTTATCAATTTCTATTTCTGACGCTCCTGAAAAGAAAAACCTTACAAAAGCTCTAGCATCTCTATTGGTTAGCGGAAGTGACTTCAACTTTTCCTGTAGGATATTCCATTCTGATTCTGGATAAACATATAAACAACCATCAAGTCCTTTGGTCATTATAAACTTTCCCAAAAGTTCATCACGAAATTTTGAAGGGATGATTATTCTATTTTTAGTGTCCACTGCATGATTGTATTCACCTATAAACATTTCATACCCCTTCTCTTCCTTTTCAATCTACTTTCATCCACTTTGCTCCACTTTAACCCACTAATTATATTCTATACTAAAAAAAAAATACCTTCAATGGAAATTTTATTTTATTTAAATCTTTTCACAAAAAATTTTAAAAAAATTATGTTTGTAATTGATTTCAAATATAAAAAACGTAAACCGCCACTATAATTTCCATATAGTGGCGGTTTACGTTTTTATATAATTATTCTTTTAATAAATGCAATTTAAATATATTCAATACAAAATGTTAAGTGCTTTATTGTACATATACCATATTTTTGTTATACATTAAATCTAAAATTAACTACATCTCCATCTTGCATTACATATTCTTTTCCTTCAAGTCTATATAATCCCTTTTCTTTTGCTGCAGCTTCTGATCCACATTGAACAAGATCATCATAGCCAATAATTTCAGCTCTAATAAATCCTCTTTCAATATCTGTATGGATTTTTCCTGCTGCTTGAGGAGCCTTTGTTCCTTTTATAATTGTCCATGCTCTTACTTCTTGAACTCCTGCTGTAAGATAACTTATAAGACCTAATAATTCATAACTAGCTTTTATTAGCTTATTTAAACCTGTTTCTTGAAGACCATATTCCTCAAGCATTTCTTTCTTCTCATCATCTTCTAGAGTTGAAAGTTCTTCCTCTAATCTTGCACACATAACTACAGTACCTGAATGTTCTTCAGCTGCATACTGTTTAACTTTTTTAACAAAATCATTTTCAAGATTGCCTGACATCAAATCATCTTCAGATATATTACAAGCATATAAAACTGGTTTTGATGTTATCATAAATAAAGTTTTGATGAATTCATCTTCATCTTCTGTTACGTCTAATGTTCTTATTGGTTTATTCGCTTCAAGGTGAGCTTTAATTCTTTCCATTAAATCATATTCAAATTTAGCTTTCTTATCTCCAGATCTTACTAATTTCATAGTCTTTTCCATTCTTCTCTCAAGAACTTCTAAATCTGAAAAAATCAACTCTAAATTGATAGTTTCTATATCTCTAATTGGGTCTACTGAGCCATCTACATGCACAACATTCGGATCATTAAAGCATCTTACCACATGTACAATTGAAGAAACTTCTCTAATATGAGATAAAAATTTATTTCCTAAACCTTCACCCTTACTAGCTCCTTTTACCAATCCCGCTATATCATAAAATTCTATAGCAGTATATACCTTTTTCTTAGTATTATACATTTTTTCTAGAACATCTAATCTTTCATCTGGTACGCTTACGACTCCAACATTAGGTTCTATTGTACAGAATGGATAGTTTGCTGATTCTGCTCCAGCTTTTGTTATAGCATTAAATAAAGTACTCTTACCTACATTTGGTAAACCTACTATTCCTATATTCATTTATGTACATTCCTTTCTTCCATGGGATTTTCTCACTAGATTATACTTCATAAGTTCATTTTTTTCAACTATACTATTATAACATAAAATTCTAATTTATCCTTTAGTTTTATATAATATATTTTTTTAAGTTACTAACACTTATTATGAGGTGATTTATAAATGAAATTAACAGCATTCGTACCGTTTTTGCTTTGTACTTTACTTAGTGCAGGTCCTTTAAGTAATAAAGAACTAAACTGGTATTTTGTACAACATGGACAGTCAATTTCTGCTCCTAAAGAAGCTAGCCAATTTATTGATAAATATAATGTTTATTATGTTGGAGACCAAAGCAAAAAACAAATATTTCTAACTTTTGATGAGGGTTATGAAAATGGATATACTGCAAAAATTTTAGATGTTCTCAAAGAAAATAAAGTTCCAGCAGCTTTTTTTGTAGTCAAACCATATATCAAACAAAATCCAGACTTAATAAAAAGAATGGAGGCCGAAGGTCATTTGGTATGCAATCATTCCAGTACTCATCCATCTATGGCTAGTGTTACTGATCCGACAAAATTTAACAAAGAATTTGATGATGTTAATGAAGAATATAAAAAATTAGTCGGAAAAGACATACCTAAATTCTTCAGACCACCTATGGGTAAATTCTCTGAGAGCTCATTACAAAAAACTCAAGAAAAGGGTTACAAAACAGTATTTTGGAGTTTTGCCTATAGAGATTGGCTTGTTGATAATCAACCTACTCATATCTTTGCGAAAAATAAAATTTTAGGCAAGGCTCATAGTGGTGAAATTATGTTACTCCACGCTGTTTCTAAAACAAATACTGAAATATTAGACGATATTATAAAAGAATTAAAAAATCAAGGCTATGAATTTAAATCATTAAATGATTTACCTTAAAAAACTTAAAGGTATGCTAATTGTTTAGCATACCTTTAAAATAATATTTTAAAAACTCATTTTTTCCATAATTCTTCTCTTATTGTTTTCTGAAGTTTTAACTATATTTTCAGCTTCTTCTAAAATACCTTTGATTTTATCATTCCCATCCAAACATGCATAATTAACTTTAACATTAATTATTGATGCTTCTATAGCAGCATTTAACATTATTACCGCTACTGCTACATCAGATAAAAGATTCTTATTTCCAAAATCTAAAGCAACTTCTATATTATCATAGAATCTTTTAGCTTTATCCATAAGCCTAAAAGGAACAATCATAGCTTGTTCTGTTGCAATAGATATTTCTCTGTTTCTAATCTTAATATGTTCTTCTGTATCCTTAGGTAACTTATAGCAATCCATAAGTTTAGAAAAAGCTTCTTTATCCATTTCTATATATTCCATAAAATCTTTCGCACTTTTCATTGCTTCTTCATAACTATTCAAAACTTTATTTTTTATTTCCTCATCTAAACTAGCAAATGCCTTTTTATCTACTGTAAGGCTGTATACCATAGAATTTAATCCTGCAGACATTGCAGCTGAAAGTGCTGCTACACCACCACCACCTGGAGTAGGTTTATTAGAAGAAAGTTCATCAATAAATTGTTCTATTGTTAAGTTTTTCATCATAATATAACTCCTTATCTATCTTCTAAGCTAAAAAAATATCCAAGAATAGCCCAGAAAATTATTGAAATAAAACTTACTACATAAAGCATATTTGCTTCAAAACAATTCACAGAAAGTATTGCTACTTCAAAAGCAAATAATTTTATTGCTAGTAATCTTTGCTGAGACTGTAATTTTGAAATTATACTAAATCCCTTTACTACAAATACGACAATAAAAATTATAAATATAAGTAAAGCTATTACTCCATTTGATACTAATACTTGAAAAAATATATTGTGTAGTCCACCTGCATCTATTCCCCATAGCTGCAACTTAGTACTATGCTTAACCACATCTACTAAATTTCCGTTACCGACCCCAAAAAATAAATGTTGCTTTGAAACATTTATAGCTGCCTTCCAAAGATCAAATCTTCCATTTAAGTAATCCATTAATTTGTAATTTTTATAACTCCTAATTATAAACACAACTGAAGGTATAATAATTACAGCTAAATACATTATTCTAAATATATTCTTTCTAAGTAAAAAGAATACAATACATAGAACAAATACCGCTAACCCTAGCAAAGCTGAACTACAATCACTAATATATAGTAAGAAAAATTGACATATAATATTTGAGATTAAAATTATTCTATCCGTTTTATTCTTTCTTATACTAATTAATATTAATATCATTATTATAGAAAATAGTGATATTATGCCTAAAGTATTCGGATTAGAATAAACACCTGAAAATTGAAGTTTAGCAATTCTGCCAAAAGTAACACCATAAAAAACTATACTTAAATTTGAAAAATAAATTATTATGCTAATTACTCCAAGAATTCCAGCCACATTTGCCATAGTAGAACAAATCTTTTCAATAGATATTTTAGCTTGCTTCTTGTTACTCATATTGAATATTGCAAAAAATAAAATAAGATTTACCAGGATCACTGATATATTTATGTTAGCTCTATTTACTAGAATACTAATAATTTGAACCAATAGAAATAATACTAAAGTAAAATATACCTTTACATTTGCTTTAAACTTCCCTTGTATAGCATAATATATAACCATAGCAAGTCCCCATATCAGCATTAACTTACTGGATATTGACATTAATCCTTTTAATTCCACTAATGGAGTAATAAACAAAAAACCCAAAAGCATATAACAAAGCACAAGATTTATTTCAGTAGTGAAAAATCTTAAAACCTTTATTTGCACTCCCCTCATTATAGCACCTCCTCATATACAGACTTTATTCTGCTTACTATATTTTTCTCAGAATATATTTCTTCACATTCTTTTCTTAACATTTCCGAAGTATATTTATTTAAATTACAATATATATATTTCATCGCCTCACATAACTCTTCTGTATTATCAATCTCAACAAGTAATCCATTATTCTCATTTATTATTTCTTCAGCACCACCATTTTTAGTTCCTATTACTGGCTTTCCGCTAGCAAGAGCTTCTACATATACCATGCCAAAAGTTTCATGCCTAGAAGCTAATGCAAAACAATTACACTTCTGCATTTCCTCTGAAACCTCTTCCCTAGATAAAGCCCCTAACAACATAACCTTATCTTTCAAATCTAATTCTTCTATAAGTGATTTTAATTCCTCTACTGCCCTGCCAGCACCACCAATTCTTAATACTACATTTTCACTATTCTTAAACCCCTTATTAAATGCTTTGATTAATATATCCATTCCTTTGTCTGGTTCTAAAAAGGCACAACTAAAAAAAGTAAACTTTTCTGTTTCATTATAACTATCATTTCTCTTATCTAAAGTAAAATTATTAAAATCTACTATATTGTTTATAACCACTATATCCTTATTACTTACATAGTTTTGAAGTTCTGTCTTCAAACTCTCACTAACAGAAACAAGCTTGTTGCTATTCATATAAGCTTCATAAACATATTTTCTATAACTATCTTTAAGATATTGAGCATACTTTAAAGAAGAATGTTCTGTAAGAACTAATGGTATACCATACTTTTGACTAATATATGCTGCACTAATTCCTCCCCACAAAGCTGAATGTGCATGAATAACATCTACTTTTCCTTCTTTTTCAACAATGCTTTTATATATCTTTTCCATCCTTCTATTAAATATATTAAACATACGCGGATTCTTAGGTAAATAATTGTAGTTCTTGTATCTATAAGTAGTAAGGCCATCTTCATTTTTACAACTTAGCCCTCTTTTACTTTTTATTCTTCCTAATCTTGACAAAGGCCAAATTTCATTAAAGGCTATAGAAACCTTAATTCCACTCCTTTGCAGCGCTAATGCCTGTTCTTTAAAAAAACTGCCATGAACCTTATTAAACTCTGTAGCATACCAAGATGGTACAATCATCACATGCATAATATCACATTCCTTTAAAAATACTTTCCATTTTCCGTGTTACAGCTCCCCACTCATATGCCTCTAGAGGGATATCTATTAACTCATTATTTTGATTTTTCGTATAAATATCTATTAGAGAAGCATATATTGCTTCTGAAGAATTATTAATTGTAATACACTTATCCTTATTCTCTACTACTGATTTAATAGGATCATTTTCATCACCTAAAACAACCAATACTTTGCCCTTGCATCCAAAATAATCATAAATTTTTGCTGGAATCTGTTTTGAATTCTTATTTCCAAATAGCAATAACACTTCTGAATGTATCATTAACTTTAATGCCTGCCTAAATGGGATTCGTTTATTGACCTTTACATTTTCAAAAGATTTTAATCTTTCACATAAACTTGCATCATCTATATTTCCGTAAAACATTATATTAAAAGAATTATATACGTCCTTATTGTCATTTTTCAACTTATCTAATGCTTTAATAAATTTTGATATATCTCTTAATTTACTAAATATTTCTCCTGCATATAATATGTTTATTTTATTTTCATCTATCTCTTTCGGCTTCTCTTCCTGCTCTAATTGTTGATATAATTTTTGATCGTAACCCCTATTAATCAAATAAAGATTTTCATTTTTTAAATTATATCTTTTTCTAAAATCATTTTTATTCGCTTCAGTAACAAAAATTAACTTATCACAATTCATTACTACACTTTTTTCCATTCGTCCTTCAATAGTTTTTCTTATTATACCAATATCAGATCTAGAAGGATCGCTTAGCCATGGATCACTCCAATAAGTTATCCATGGAATACCTTGATTTTTTAACTTAATGTTCTTCGCACACAAATGACTTGAAGGAGGTTCATGCATAGAAAATATCACATCAAAAGGTTTTCCTGCATTCATCAATTTTTCATTAGCATATTTTGCAGCAGCTTTGGACCATATATAATACATATCAGGAAAGATAATTTTGTTTTTTATCTTCCTTAACAGCTGAAACTTTTTGCTGTCATTAACCATTTCCTTGTCTGCACTAGCATTGATTATTTTTTTTGGCATTATTTTATTGAAAATGCGCCCACCATCTATCTTATGCAACTTTATATGCTCATCTAATAATTGAAGTATCTCCTTATCATAATAAATTGAATTTTCGGGAAAATCCACTGTTAAAAGATGAACCTCATTTTCTCCATTACTAACCAAATTATTAAGATACATCAATGTTTCAATAGATGCCGAATTATTTATTATTGGAGAATAACAAGCAACAACTAAAATCTTCATTTCTTCCTCCTATTTTTTTGATCTTTAATAACCAATAAAAGAAATTTAGGAATAGCTGATAGTCTTCTTATTCTCCAAGGTTCTTTTGAAACTCTATAAAGCCACTCCAAGCCTAATTTAATCATCCATTTAGGAGCTCTTTTTAATGTACCTGCAAAAATATCAAAACTTCCACCTACACCCATAAATATTCTGCTATTGATTTGTTCCTTATATTTTTGAATAAATAATTCTTGTCTAGGACTTCCCATTGCTATGAATATTGCATAAGGATTTTGTTCTATTATATCCTTAATTATTTCTTCACAATTATCTATATCAAAATATCCATTATGAAATCCCGCTATTTTTAAATTAGAATATTGCTTTTTAAGATTTTCAGTACACTTCTCTATTGTTTCTTGAGTTGCACCTAAAAGATATATTTTTTGATTATTCATAATACAATACTCTATTATTTCTTTCATAACCTCAATCCCTGCTATTCTTTCCTTAACTGGGTTTTTCATAATTTTAGAAGCTATAACAGTCCCTATCCCATCTGGAATTATAACGGCATCTTCTGACTTAAAAACTTTTGATAGCATTGGATTTATTAATCCATTATACAAAATTTCTGGATTTCCAGAAATTATATTCACTTTTTCTTCTTTTGTTTTAATTAAATCAATAAATTCATCTTTACTTCTATTATATACGTTATATCCCAAAATGTTTGTATACATACTTTCATTCCTTTCAACATTTACCTTATAAAAAAATACACTACTATCCATTTTTTTAGTAGTGTACCTTAAATTATTAATAGTAGTACATTAAGTAAAATTACACACTGTTTTTATCTCTAAACTTCTAAAAATTTTGTATAAATTTTATCCATTTCTATAAGCACATTATCAATTGAATAATTTTGAACTTTTTCATAACTACATTTAGAAAATTCTTTTCGCAACTTATCATTATTATATAACTTTTCTATTGCATTTGCTGTTGCTTCAACATCATATAATGGTACAACAATTCCATTTTTCATATTATCTACTAAATCTCTATTTCCACGAACATCCGTAGTAATTATAGGAAGTTTACACGCCATTGCTTCCATTACATTTTTGGGTAGTCCTTCTTGTTTTGAAGTCAAAGCTAAAGCATCAGATGCTTTTAATACAGATATGACGTCTTTTCTAAATCCCAAAAGTAAAATATCATCTTTTAATTCTTTAGTAGAAATTATATCCTTTATTTGTGGAATTAAATCACCATCTCCAGCCATAAGTACTTTTATTTTATAATTTGGATTTCTTTTTTTCACAAGATCAATAGCATCGATAATCTGAATATGGTTTTTTCTAGGTATAAATTCAGCTACAACAGATATAACAAAATCATCTTTACCTATTCCTAATTCTGCTCTTACATCATTATACTGCTCTGCACAACTCTTACTTAAATCTACCCCTACACCATTAACTTTAAATACGTTATCTCTATTCTTCATTAATTTAAGGGCATTACTATAATCTTCTTCATTCATCGTTATTAATCCATCTGTCCATTTAGCAGCCAATTTTTCAGCATTATAATATAATGCCCAATTCACCTTGCTTGCCCCTTGGAAAAAGTGAAATCCGTGAGCTGTATATAAAACAACTTTTTGCTTAGTATTTTTTGCAGCTAACCTTCCTAAGAAACCTCCCATAGGAGTATGAACATGAATCAGATCAAATTGATGTTCTTTCATAAGCTCTTTTAATTGCTTATACGCTTTAAGTGACTTTGATGAAAATGGACTTCTACTAAAATCTATATCATTCCACTTTACCCAAGTATCCCTTTGCATCTCTTTTTTATACTTTTCTCTATCCAATTTTGTTGCTACAAATACCTCATAATTTTTATCATGAAAATATTTTAAGAAAGGCAAATGAAAATTCATTATATGACTTTGTGGTGCAGCAACAAAAAGCACTTTTTTCATTTTATTCCTCCTAACTAAAGGTTTATTAATTTTTATCTACATCTACTGTAACTTCAGAAAATTCTTCCTTCATAAGTTCATCAAAAGGCATATCATCCTTTACACCTTCTGAACTTTCCTTCATAAACATTATTTTTACAGTTTGTAAAATAAGCTTTAGATCTAGCAAAATTGAATAGTTTCTTACATACATAATATCATATCTTACTTTATCCTCTGGAGTTGTAGAATATTTTCCAAGTACTTGTGCTAACCCAGTAAGTCCAGCTTTAACTATGGTTCTATACTTATAGTCAGGAATTTCTTCTTTAAATTGTTCTACAAAGAAAGGTCTCTCAGGTCTTGGACCCACTACACTCATACTTCCAAATAGTATATTGAAAAACTGTGGAAGCTCATCTAGTCTAGTTGCTCTTAATATCTTTCCTATTTTAGTTATTCTAGGATCCTCATCTCCTGCAAGTACCGGTCCTGTCAATTTCTCAGCATTCATTACCATTGTTCTAAATTTAAGAACATTAAATACCTTCTCATCTTCAGTAACTCTTTCTTGCTTATAGAATATGTTACCCCCATCACTAAGCTTGATCGCTATAGTTACAATTACCATAATAGGACTTGTAATTATAATTCCAACTAAAGATACCATTACATCTAGTAATCTCTTGAAAAATCTTTGTTCTATAGTTAATCCTAGTTTTCTAACTTTTAATATTGGAATATCATCCGCTCTATTTAACTTAGAATTTAAAAGTGCAATTTCATATATATCAGGAATTATATATATACTCTTTCTAGCCATTAGGCATCTATCCACAATTTGTTTCTTTAAATCTAAATCCACATCATTGCATAAGAACACCACTTCTACTTTATCTAGATAAGAAAATAATCTTTTTGATTTTCCATCACATATATATTTAACTTTGTATAAATCTTTTTGTTTTGTCAATATCTTACTTGTAAGATATTCTATAGATTGTTCTCCTACAATTAGTGAATCTTTAATTCCATGATTAACTCTACTAATCTTCCATACTATAGTTCTCCATAAGCTTAACAATATAAATTGGACTATTGGACTTACAATTAAAACACTTCTTGGATAAGCAAATCCTCTTGCAAAAAATGTTATAAAAGCTGTAGAGATAAATAATGCTCCTACTGATAAAAATATGGAATAAATAGTTTCACTCATACTTCGTTTAAGTAAATCTTCTAAGCCAAATACATACATAAAAATTAAATATGCAATAACTATAAAAGGAATAATCTCTATAAATGGATTAATATTATATTCTGGTGGATTAAAATTAAATAGTAATAAAAATGCTAAATAAACTGAAAACACTACTATTATTGAATCCACTACAAAAGTACCAAACCTAAAAAGTTGTGTACCCCATTGAATTTTTTTCATCTTATACACCTCATTATAAATGCTAACAAGTATATTCTACACTGTCTATAATATATAGTCAATTTTTCCTGCTAAACAACTTAGCAAATTAGTTAAACTTGTTGTTCTTTATCTTTCTTAACATATTTGTTACCTAAAAGAAAACTTATTATTGGAATTTTGTTTGTAAAATACTTTATAAACAAATATTCTAACGCAATTTGAAGAATAAACATTGATGATATTATCATAAAATCATTAGATAACTTAAATATTTTTATTAATATAACTCTACATCCAACTAAGAAGAATCCTTCTAAAACATAAATTTGCAATGAAAATTGTCCACATTCTTGAAGGAACTTAGAAATTTTGCCTTCTTTTAATTTAAGACAAATAAACCAAGCAATATAAATTCCCAAGAAAGGAATTATTATACTTAAAACTTCATTTGTATCATATCTAAATGCAGTTAATAAAAATATTATTGCTGCAAGTATAACTATTACATTTTTACTTAAAACATTTTTTATCATATCATAATTATCTTTTATAATATATCCTATCGAGAAAAATATTAGATAAAATATGACTTTATTCATTGTAAACAACTCTATATGTGGAATATTATCCTTAAATAAATCTAACATTATTAAAACTGCAAGAAACACATATTTGCCATAACTCAAATTGAATATACCTTTAATCAAATGAAAAATCATAAAAACAAAAAATAAAGTATATATAAACCAAATAAAACCACCACTAATTACTATCTTTTCAATGGCATCAACAAAATCTGTTTTTTGATTAACCAACGCCGGTAACAGCATTCTTGGAATCATATCTACTATCGTTATAAAAAAATAAGGAATCAATAACCTCTTTGCTTTGTTAACAGCAAAATCTTTGTAACTTTGTTGTTTAGTCCTGGCAACATTATATAAAAAGCCAGATATAATAAAAAATAATGGCATATGAAAACTATAAATATATGCATGAATCAACTGACTAGTTTGATTATGATCTATGACATTTATAGGATACACTATAAATGAATGTCCCAGCAATACTAAAAGTATACCTATTCCCTTTAAAGTGTCTAATTCTTTATATCTCAATTTTACCCCTCCATTAAACCAAAATAATTTCTTTTTCCATTATATCCAACCTATAATATTTTGTCCACCTTTTCAAAATATTATAGGCTAAAATGTAAAAAAACTCAGCATAATGCTGAATTTTCTACTTATATAAAATTTCTTTAAGCTGTTTTACTATTTCATCGTCTTTATTTAATTTTTCAGCTATTTGAAGGTGTAATTTTGCATTCTCTACATCACCCATATTATTATAACAAATTACTATATTAGTACATACTTCTACGTCTCTAGTTGCTTCAAAGGCTTTTCTTAAATATTTAATAGCATTTTCATACTCACCAAGACATGCATAATTTATTCCCATTTCATTTACCACTTCTGCAATAGAGCTATCAATTGCAATACTTTGATTCAAGTAGTAAATAGCCTTTTCATAATTTTCCAACTTTCTATACGCTAAAGCAATATAAAAATTAAGAATAGCGTCTTCAGAATTCTTTTCTAAAATGGGCAGCAATTTTTTCAATGCTAACTCTGGTTCCTCATCTAGCAATTCAACGCCTTTTTTATAATCTATGTCTTCTTTTAATATGTTAAGTAGTGTGGTAACTTGAGAAGTTTTTTCTCCACCTTTATTTACATACTCATTTAGAGCTACATAGGCTTCTGAATTTTTTTCCAAAGAATATAACGCTAGTGCTTCATAATAGTAAGGCATTGCAGAATTTAAATAGTCCTTCTTCGCTAATTCAACTACTAAAAGTTGCTGCTCAGCAAAATTTTTATCCAATTCAGTTAGTTTCTCACCTACACTTAATAACTTATCATAGTATTCTTCTGAATTATTTAAAGCCACTAAACCTTTTAGTAGGGAAAAAGCTTCAACATATTCTTTTTTCTTCACATTTTCAGCAATAATTGATTTTACTATTTTTTCTGAATCTCTTATTATGTTTAACACTTTTAAATAGTCATTATTATACTTAAAATTATCATCTATGCCCAAAGTTAAAAACATTCCTTCTACAATCCAGCTCAAAGAAAGATTGCCCACAGAGGTTTTAGATTGAACATTTTCTGAAACCTTATCAAACTTAATCGGGAAGTATATATCATTATTCTCTAAAGTCACTTCTTCTGAAGTAATTTGAGACAATAACTTCTTTATATCTATTTCTATGAATAGCATTTTTGACATTTTTTCTTTCATGTAAGCATTATAATCCATATTTTCACCTCAACATTTAAAAGAGGCTGTTTAAACAGCCTCTATTTTCTTTAGTTTAACATACTATTAATTAAATTCATAACAGTTTCTTTAAATTTTGCTACCTTAGCTTCTGAGTCCTTTAAAGATTTTCCTGAAACAGCTAGATAAATCTTCATTTTGGGCTCTGTACCAGAAGGTCTTACAACAAACCATGAATCATCTTCAAAAACAAACTTTAAAACATTTGATTTTGGCAATTTAATTACACTAGTTGTATTACTTAACAAATCATTCTCCATACTTTCTTTATAGTCAAACTTCTTAACTAACTTAACTCCGTTTAATTCAGAAATGTGTTTATTTCTAAGAGAATCTATACACTTAGCAATTTGTTCTTGTCCTTCCTTACCTTTTAATTCTAAAGAAACTAATTCTTCTTTATGGAAACCATATTGTTCATAAATCTTGATTAAGCCATCATACAATGTCATACCTTTACTCTTATAGTATAAAGTCATTTCTGCAATTAACATAGAAGCAATTACTGCATCCTTATCTCTTACAAATTCTCCTGAAAGGTATCCATAACTTTCTTCAAAACCTATAATAAATTTGTTACTATGTGTTTCTTCAAATTCCTTTATCTTTTCTCCAATGTATTTAAATCCAGTTAATACATCTATAAGTTCTGTGCCATAATATTTAGCTATATTTCTTACAGCTTCTGTAGTAACTATAGTTTTTATTACTGCAGCATTATCAGGAAGTTGATTTAATTCCTTTAAAGAAGATAACATATAGTGAACTAACAATATACCTGTTTGGTTTCCTGTTAATACTTTATAATTTCCTTCATTATCTTTAACTACTGCACCAATTCTATCACAGTCTGGATCTGTTCCAAATATAATATCCGGTTGAATCTCCTTTGCCATTTCTAAAGCTAATTTGAATACATCTGGATTTTCTGGATTTGGATAAGGAGCTGTAGGAAAATTACCATCTGGCAATTCTTGCTCTTTAACTACATGTAAATTTTCGTATCCTAATTCCTTCAATACCCTTCTTACAGGAACATTTCCTGATCCATGTATAGGTGTATATATAATCTTTAAGTCCTTTGCTGATTCCTTAACTAATTGCTTTCTTACAGTTAAAGACTTCACATTTTCTATATATGCCTTATCTATATCTTCCCCTATATACACTAATAATCCACTCTTTACAGCTTCATATTCATCCATAGTTTTAATATTAGCATAATCTTCTATAGCATTAACCTTTGTAATTATTTCATGAGCAGCATTATCTGTAACCTGACCTCCATCTTCTCCATAAACTTTATATCCATTATATTGTTTTGGATTATGTGATGCAGTAACGACTATTCCAGATTTACATTTTAAATGTCTTACTGTAAATGACAATACAGGAGTTGGTCTTAAACTTTCAAATAAATATACTTTTATTCCATTTGCACATAAAGTTAATGCAGCTGCTTTAGCAAACTCTGGTGACATATTTCTTGAATCATGAGCTATAGCTACTGACACATCAAATTTATAACTTGAATTTAAATAATCAGAAAGTCCTTGTGTTGCTTTGCCTACAGTATGAATATTCATTCTGTTAGTTCCTGCACCTATAACCCCTCTTAATCCACCTGTACCAAAGTCAAGTTCCTTATAGAATCTATCCTCTATCTCTTTTTCATCTTTAATTTCACGTAATTCTTTTTTCAAACTTTCAGAAATAACTTCTGAGTCTATCCAATTGTTATATTTATCTTTATAACCCATAAAATATCCCTCCTAAAACAACTATAAATATTATTATACAACATAACCTGGAAAATTCAAATCAATTGAAGAATTTTATAATTTTCTACAGTAAACTCAAATATATTCGTAAAAAAGACAAGATTATTTATTTTTCTTTTCTAAAATTATCTTCACGTTCTATATTAAAAATTTAATCATTTAAATTTTTAATATAATCTTAATTTCATAAATAAATTAATCCCGTCCATTAAATTATTACAAAATATCTTTGAAATCATTCTCATTGCATACAATTATTCCATTCCTAGAAAGTAATTCTGCTGTTACGCCATTACCTACTATTAAAGTCCCATCAAAGTTTCCATCATACACTTGGCCAAAGCCACAAGAAGGGCTTTTTGCCTTTAATATAGCTTTTTTCACACCATTTTTTTTCGCCACATTAAAAACCTCATAAGCACTCCTTATAAAAGCTTCTGTATAATCTTTACCTGTTGCACTCATAACTTTTGCTCTGCCTTCTAAAACTTTTTTAGCATCTCCTCCAACTATTTCAACTGGTTCTCTTGGAGTTGATAAAAATATTTCTTCAGGACAAATTAATATTGCTTCTTCTTCTTTGGCTATTTTTTTTATTTCATCATTAAGATTATTCTGCCCATTATACTTGCAATTTACTCCACACAAACACGCACTAATTAATATCATTCTTATCTCTCCTATTTTAATATTACTACAGTAACACCATCTCCACCTTCTCCATATACTCCTAGTCTATGGGATTTAACATGGATATGTCTTTTAAGCATATCAGCAATGGATTTTCTAAGAATTCCTGTTCCTTTACCATGTATTATAGATACTTCAGGCATTCCTGCTAAATATGCCTCATCTAAATACTTATCTACTCTGTATAAAGCTTCTTCTGCATCTAACCCTCTTAAATCAATTGAAGAATCTATTTGATTTAGATTTAAATTCACTTTTTTATTTGACTTATTAGTCTTCTTTTCTTGTCTGTTAGATGGCGCTTTTCTAAGATCTTTAACTTTTACATTAATTTTCATTATACCAGCTTCCACAATTACTTCACCTTTTTTATCTGGTGCAGATAGTACTACGACCTTCTGGTTCAGTGAAGGTAAATATGCATCCATTCCTTCATAAACTTCTTTTAGTTCTTCACCTTCATGCTGCTTTTTATTTAATCCAATATCAGTTTTAGAAATACTGTTATCTATCTTGTTTCTTGCTTCATTCATTTTTCTCTTTATATCGGGATTAGATAAAGCTTCTTTTTCAAGCTCCTTCATATTTTTTATTATTTCATCCGCTTCTTCTCTAGCTTGCCTTAAAATATTTCTAGCTTCTCTTCTGGCTTGTTCGAATTGATTTTCACGAACATTTTCCAAATTATCAAGCTTTACCTGATATTTTTCTTTTAGCGCTTTTGCTTCTAATTTATATTTCTCAGCTTGTTTTGCATTTTCTTCTGCACTAATACTTTTTTCTTGTAAATGTTGAATTAAATCTTCAAATTGCAATGTGTCTTCACTTATTATATCTTTAGCATATTCAATAACTTCTTCTGATAATCCTAATCTTCTTGAAATATTGAAAGCATTTGATTTTCCTGGTATTCCTATTAATAGTTTATAAGTAGGTCTTAATGTTTCCACATTAAACTCTACAGAACCATTTTCAACTCCAACAGTTCTTAATGCATAAGCCTTTAATTCTGAATAATGCGTAGTAGCTGCTATAAAACATCCTCTTGCTCTTAATTTTTCTAATATTGAAATTGCTAAGGCTGCTCCTTCAGTCGGATCTGTGCCTGCACCCAACTCATCAAATAGGGCTAAAGATTTATTATTAGCACTTTTCATTATTTCAACAATATTTGTCATATGTGATGAAAACGTAGATAAACTCTGCTCTATGCTTTGCTCATCTCCTATATCAGCGTATATTTCTTCAAAGAAACTTATTTCTGATCCAGAATCTGCAGGTAATAACAATCCGCTTAAAGCCATTATATGCACAAGCCCTAAGGTTTTTAAAGTTACCGTCTTACCACCTGTATTAGGTCCAGTAATTATTAGGCTAGTAAATGCATCTCCCATAAATATATCTGAAGGCACTACTCTATCTTTGTCAATTAGTGGATGTCTAACTCTTATTAAATTAATCTTACCTTGTTCATTAATTTCAGGTTTTATCCCATTTATCTCTAGTCCATACTTAGCTTTTGCAAAGATAAAATCTAAGGTGCATAAAATTTCCCAATCTAATTTTACAGTTGCAATTGAGTTATAAACTCTAGTTGAAAGTTCTGCTAAAATTCTTTCAATTTCTGCTTTTTCTTTAAGCATTAATTCTTTTATCTCATTATTCAAATTAACAAGTCCAATAGGCTCTATAAATAAAGTTGCACCTGTAGAACTTTGATCATGCACAAGCCCCTCTACGCTACCTTTATGCTCTGCCTTTACAGGAATAACATATCTATCTCCACGCATAGTATATAGATTATCTTGCATATACTTTGAATAATTTTTCATTACTGAGCCTAATTTTTCTCTGATGGAGTTATTCTTGTTTTTAAGACTCGTTCTTATCTTATATAAAGCTTCACTAGCTCTATCAGCAATTTCATCCTCACTTACGATAGCAAGAAAAATACTATCCTCAAGATTCTTAATACCTAATAAGTTTTGTGCAATCTCTTCTATATTTTCATAGCCTTGTTCTTCATCTTTTCTAGCAATATACTCTTTAAATCTTCTTGCTGCTCTTAACATGTTTGCTATCTTTAATAAGCCTGCTGCACTTAAATCCCCACCCTTTTCACAACGAGAAACATAATCATTTATATTGTAAAGTCCTTCAAAAGGAGGATTTCCTTTTTTCATTAATAATTCTAAAGCCTCATTTGTTTCCTCTAAACTTCTTTTAACTTCAAAGGCAGTTTCATAAGGTTCTAATTCAGCAATAAGTTCTTTTGTAGCACTTGTAGTGGCATAAGCTGCCACTTTTTGCTTAACCTTATCAAATTCTAATACTCTTAGAGCTCTGTTGTTCATCTATTCTACACCCCGCTTGTAATGTCCCTTAGTACAATTTAATTTAATCTCAATATTTTTGTTTATCCAATTTAAAATATTCTCACATTGATCACCATCTTCATCAGTGAACTCTACGATAAATTTATTTATTCCTATATTATAGAGGTCCTCTTTTTCCTTAATTAAGCATAAAGGTACTGAATTATATAGATGTGTTCTACAATATTTGTCTGTTATAACAGTAAACGCTTCGTTCATCCTATCAATTAAAACAAAATTATCTCTTTCACATGCTTTATTACAAGCTGAACTACATGTTTTACCTCCCGCTGTACTTCCTATAACACAATATTCATTTACCATCAATTCAGTTTTTCCATATATTGTGTATCCTATATTTCCTTTATATTTTTTGCAGGTTTCCTTTAATTCTTTTCTATTCAACTCTAAAGAAATCAACGGTACATCCAAATAGTCTCCGTAAAACTCCATAGTCTTACTATTCATTATATTTATCTTATAGTCACCAATAATCTTCGTTTTTCCATTATATTTGTTTATTATCCCTACGTTACCGGTATATAATCCTTTAATATCAGGTAATAATTCATCAATAATCGAGCATACAGATACAAATTCATTTTTTATTATATTAGGTAGCTTTAAATAGAAATTTTTTATACCTAATTCCTTTATATCTTTTATATCAATGGCATCTTGACCTTTAGTAAACATATCTATTATAACATTATTTACATTATAATTTAATACTGTATTTAGTTGACTTTTTTTTCTTACTATATAATAGTATTCTTTTTCTCCTATTACCCTTTCTTTTCTTATTCTATTATTGAAAGGTTTAATTATTCTTCTTTTATATTTATTTATTTTTTCCTCATATATTTGATTTAAAATTTCTCTTCTTGCAGCATTAATTGAAGACAGAGGTAAAAAACCTTCCTCATAAACTTCATAGCTAACCTTAGAAAATTTAAACTGATTATCACTATTTTTCAATATGTTTGTTTCTATTTTTTCCTTAGTTATAGGTTGTTTCAAAGCAGTTTGTACTATCTCCCCTTTAACTTTATACTCTTTATCATTATAGATAGACTTTATAATAAGTGGCTCATTCACCTTAAATATTATCTCTGCTTCAAGCTCTATTTTCTTTTCATAAGGATTTCTATAAGTCAATGCCAGTTCATCATTTAACTTCACATCAGAAGTCTTAAATAATATATCATTATTTTTGTATGGCTTTGGCAATATTTTCACTACATCCCCAGCTTTAGCTTCCTGAACTTCAGTATCACCAACAAGGATCTTGCTTATCACAAAACCTTTATCATTGTATCTTATTCCATCACCTTTACTTATTGGTTCAGTTAACTTTATTAAATTCTTTTCAACTTTTCCGATACCAATTCCAGAATTCTTTGGCATATTATACGCCATCATATCTCTGCCTGTATTCTTATAAAAAAATGCTTGTGAAAAACCTTCTCTATTAAATAGTTTCAATAACTTAGTAGTACCTTTTTTAGTATCTATAGTTCTATTTGCATTTATAGCATCTATATTTTTTCTATATTCTGAAACAACCCCAGCCACATACTCTGGTTTCTTCATTCTTCCTTCTACTTTAAGTGAAGATGTTCCTGTACTCAACAAATCTTTTAGCATATCATAGGTTGAAATATCCTTTGGACTTAAAAGATATCCTTCATACTTCTTTTCAGATTTATCACTTACTAATTTATATGGTAATCTGCAAGCTTGCGCGCATCTTCCTCTGTTACCACTTCTGCCACCTATCATACTGCTCATCAAACATTGTCCAGAATAAGAAACACAAAGAGCCCCGTGTACAAATATCTCTGTCTCTATGTTTAAGTCCTTTGATATATATTCTATTTCCTTAAGTGATAGTTCCCTAGATAGAACCACTCTATGAAATCCTGCATTTTTATAAAAAGCAGCAGCTTCTCCATTATGTATAGTCATTTGAGTTGAAGCATGCAATTCATAACCTTCAACCTCTTCTTTAATAAGTTTAAACAATCCAATATCTTGGATTATTAATGCATCTACACCTATACTATATAAAAATTTCGCATATTCTAATGCTTCATAAACTTCTTCTTCCTTAAGTAAAATATTTATAGTTACATAAACCTTAACATCATAACTATGTGCATAATTTATAGCTTTTTCTATATTTTCTTTATCAAAATTTGATGCATATGCCCTAGCAGAGAACTTATCTCCTCCTAAATAGACTGCATCTGCTCCATTATTTACTGCTGCATATAAACTTTCCATACTTCCTGCTGGAGCTAATAATTCTACGTTATTCATTTTTTCATCTCTCCTGTACACTCTTCTGTTTAAAACTATATACTTTTAAAAAAAACCTGTCAAGAAGACAGGTTTTTTTTACTCCATATGGATCTGTAGCAATGGATTTTTATCTTTTATAGCCTTAGCTAATTTAATTTGTGTATCTAGATACTTCTGCTCTACATCCATCAACTTATATTTACTTGATCTAAGCTGAAACTTTAATTCTTTATTTTCTTTAAGCAACTTTTCTTTAATCTCTTTATTCGCTAAAGAAGATTTTTGTAAAGCTTCATTTTCTTTTTGCAAATTCTTTGAAGATTCATCTAACTTTAATTCATCAATCTCTATTAGAAGTTTACTTTCATTTTCAGATAGCTCTTTATTTGCATGCAAGAGTTCCTGAACTTGTTTTTTTAATTCTTCTTCATTCTTCTTTAAATCTTCAAAATTCTGCAATAATTCATTATAATCCTCATTGCCTTTAAAAAGTTCATCTACAAGGTTTATAGCCGTTAACATTGCTGCCGCTGAAGTTGATAGTTTAGAATTTTTTTCTTTCAATTCATTCATTTTGTTTTCTGCATAGGTCACTAAATGTTTTAAATACTTATCATCTTCTTCTCCCTTTAGATTGTACTCAATACCATCTATTTTAACAGCCACATTTCCCATTTTAACACCTCTTATCAATCAAATTATCCTTAGTGTAATTTTATCACTTTTTTACACCACTTTAAATATAGATTATCTAAGTTGCGCCCCTAATTTAAATTCTAATGCACGTAAAATCTTATCATGAACCTTGTTTATTTCTTCATCTTTAAGAGTCTTAGATGGATCTCTATAGATAATAGCATAAGCAATACTCTTCTTGCCTTCAGGTATTTGCTTTCCTTTATATACATCAAATAGAGTTGTTTTTTCAACTAAATGTCCACCTGTTTTTCTTATAGTTTCTTCAATCTCTTGAACTAAGATATCATCATCAACTAAAAGAGCTATATCTCTAGTTACTGCTGGGAACTTTGGTAATGGTGTATATGACTTCTTAGTATTTATATTTTCATATAATGCATCTAAGTCAACTTGTGCTATGTAGCAATCAGTTCCTACACCATAATTATCACAAACTGTTGGATGTACTTCTCCAATCACTGCAACCTTAGTTTTTCCTGAATATAATTCTGCAGTTTTTCCTGGATGATACATTGGGTTTTCCATTTGTCTCTTAAAGTTATATTTTTGAAGTCCTATTTCTTCAATTAAATCATCCATAACTCCCTTAATATCTAAGTAATCTACATTTCCATACATACCTATAGTAAGAATGTTTCTTTCAGTAGGAAGTTGTGTTTCGTCTTCATTTGGAATATATATTTTTCCTATTTCAAACAATGAAGCATATTCATTATTTCTTGCATAGTTTCTAGCTAAACATTCCATCATAGATGGTACTGTAGTAGTTCTCATTAAACTATAATCCTCGCCAAGCGGATTCTTTATCTTTACAGTATTTCTTAGCTTGCTATCTTCTGGTAAATTCACAAGATCAAACACCTTTGGACTTACAAATGAATAACTAATTGACTGATTTAAACCACAAGCTATCATTATATCTACTATTTTATCATCTAGTAATTGTTTTCTATTCTTTGGTTGTCTTTGAGTAGATGTCTTTATTATAGTTGTTGGTATCTTGTCATAACCATAAATTCTTGCAATTTCTTCAGCTATATCTTGTTTTATAGCAATATCTATTCTAAAAGTTGGCACTGTTATCACAAGATTGTCACCTTGAATTTCAGTTGATAAATCCAATCTATCTAGGTAATCTTTCATATCCTCTTTACTGATATCTGTACCAAGGAAATCATTAATATAAGTTGATGAAACTGTCATAGTTTTAACCGGCTTAACATCATTATATATATCTATAGTTCCTTGCATAATTTCTCCACAACCTAACTCAACTACAAGTGCACACGCTCTATCTATAGCAAGTTGTGCTAAATTAGGATCAATTTCTTTTTCAAATCTTTGAGAAGCTTCAGTTCTTAAGCCCAACTTCTTAGAATTAACTCTTATATTTACTCCTTCGAAGTTAGCTGATTCAAATACAACTTCTGTTGTATCTTCTTGTATTTCAGAATTAAGTCCTCCCATAATTCCTGCTAAACCTATGGTTTTATTGCCATCCTTTATGCAAAGAACTGAATTATCCAATTCTCTTTCTACTTCATCAAGAGTTGTAAATTTTTCTCCTGCTGTTGCTCTTTCTACAACTATTTCTCCTGAATTTATCTCTCTTCTATCAAAAGCATGCATTGGTTGACCTATTTCTAACATAACAAAATTAGTTATATCAACTATATTATTTATTGGTCTTACCCCTGCTTCATTCAATCTATCCTGCATCCAAACTGGTGATGGAGCTATCTTAACATTCTTAACTCCTCTTGCCATATATCTTTTGCAAAGTTCATCTTTTATGCTTACTTTAAGTTCATCATTTATGTTAGTACTATTTTTAGCATCAAAGCCTAAGTTAGGCATTTTGTATTTTAAGTTTAAAGTTGCAGCAGTTTCTCTTGCCATACCTATTATACTTAAACAATCTGGTCTATTTGATGTTATTTCTAGGTCTATAACAGCCTTATTTAAGCCAAGAACTTCCTTGATATCTTTTCCTATAGGTGTATCCTTCGGCATAATTAGAAGACCATGTACTGGTTCATCCCCAGCTATTCCAAGTTCTTCTTCTGAGCAGAACATTCCATTTGATACTACGCCTCTTAATTTACCCTTTTTAATTTTTGTTCCATCAAAAAGTACTGCTCCATGAAGTGCTACTGGCACTATATCTTGTTCCTTCATATTTGTAGCTGCAGTAACTATTTGAATTTCTACATCTCCAATATTAACCTGGCATATACTTAATTTGTCTGCATCAGGATGCTTTTCTATTTTTGTTATTAAACCTGTAACAACATTTTGAATTGTATCTCCTGATATTGCAACCTCTTCTACATTTGAACCTGATAATGTTAATCTATCTCCTAATTCCTTTGCATCTATATTTACATCTACATAATCTTTTAGCCATGTATATGGTACTTTCATTAATAATCCCTCCTAGAATTGTTTTAAGAATCTCATATCGCTTTCATATAAAGCTCTAATATCGTCTATACCGTAATTAAGCATTACCATTCTGTCTATACCAAAACCAAATGCAAAACCACTATATACTTCTGGATCTAATCCACAATTTTTAATAACTTGAGGATGAACCATACCGCAGCCTAGAATTTCCATCCAGCCACTACCTTTACATACTTTACATCCTTTACCTCCACAAACAAAACAACTTGCATCCATTTCTGCTGAAGGTTCAGTAAATGGGAAATGGTGTGGTCTAAATTTAGTTTGAACATTTTCTCCAAACATCTTCTTAACAAACAACTCTAGAGTTCCTTTTAAATCAGCAAAAGTAATCCCTTTGTCTATTACAAGACCCTCCATTTGATAGAATATAGGTGAATGTGTGGCATCCACTGCATCAGATCTAAACACCTTTCCTGGTGATATCATCTTTATTGGTGGTTCTTGCTTTTCCATAACTCTAATTTGAACTGGTGAAGTTTGAGTTCTAAGAACTAAATTATCATTGATATAAAAAGTATCTTGTTCACTTCTTGCTGGATGATCCTTTGGTATATTAAGTGCTTCGAAGTTATAATAATCTAATTCAACTTCTGGACCTTCCTCTATAGTGAATCCCATTGAAATAAAAATATCTTCAATACTCTTCAAAGTAGATTCTAACGGATGTCTTTTTCCTATAATCTTTTTCTTTCCTGGAAGTGATATATCAATAACTTCCTTGCTTAATTTTTCTTTTTGTTCGCTCTCTTTTATTTTTTTAGTAATCGCATCTATTTTTTCTTCTATATTAGATCTTACTTCATTGGCTAATTTACCTATGATAGGTTTTTCATCTACTGATAAACTTCCCATACCTCTTAATATTCCAGTAAGTTCACCTTTTTTACCTAGATATTTAACTCTAAGATTTTCTATCTCTGAGCTATTTTTAACTGCTTCAAGCTCTTTTGAAGCAAGTTCTTTTATTTCCATTAATTTATTTTGCATTGCATTTTCTCCTTCCATGCTTAATTTTTTGCAATAAAAAATCCCATCCCTAAAAGGGACGAGAAAAATCGCGGTACCACCCTAATTAGCATGATAATTTTCATGCTCTCTTAGTTAATATAACGGAATTTAACCGCTGACTGCTAATATAACTTCACAATCAGAACTCCTGAGCGAACTTCAAAGCAAATTTCTATAAAGAAACTTTCAGTCTACGATTTCTTCTCCCTAAAAAGTCATTTACTCCTACTCTCTCATTCACAGCAGATAATTTATTCAATATATATTGATTATAATAGTTGTTTCACCATTATTCAATAGCATTTGATAAATTTTGGCGAACTTTTTCATATATCATTATTGCACAGGCAACAGAAACGTTTAATGATTCAGCCTCTCCAGGCATTGGTATCTTCACCTTTACAGTAGCTAAATCCTTTATTTCATCAGAAACTCCATTGCCCTCATTGCCAACAGCAATTATGTAACTTCCACTTAAATCTTCCTCAAAAAAGTTTTTCTCAGCATCTAACGCACTAACTAATAATTTATATCCATTATCAATTAATTTCTTTGTGAATTCTAAATCTTGATCCTCAATTACAGGAAGATAAAAAATTGATCCCATAGTAGATCTAATAGTTTTTTCATTGTATATATCAACAGTTCCTTTAGTTATAATAACACCCTTAGCATTAGCTGCATGAGCTGTTCTTATAATCGTCCCCATATTTCCTGGATCTTGCACCTTATCTGCTAATATATAAAAATTCCCACTCTTCTTTTCTATACTATTTGATAAATCTACAATAGCTATAATGCCTTGAGGAGCTTCTGTTGAACACAAAGATTTAAATAACTCTTTTGATAAAACATAACTATTAAAAGATTGACCTTCCAAAAACGCATTTATCCTAGCATCTTCTAAATCTTCTTCTAAGAAAATAGCATCAATTTTAACCTTAGCTTTAATAGCTTCTTCTACTATTCTTACACCTTCAATTAAATACTTTTTATTCTTAATGCGCCATTTCTTTTCTTTTAATTTTTTTGTATCCTTGAAAAGTTTATTTTCTTTGCTTTCTATCTTTAACACTATTAACCTCACAATTTTAGTTATGGAATAAACTTTATTCTTAACCATTTCAACTTGATTTTTTATGTCTGCATATAAAAATAAATGCGACCTTTAAGTCGCATTTGATTTGTAATTAAGCATTAATTTGTTTTTTAGCTACTTCTACTAAATCAGCAAATGCCTTTGGATCATTTATAGCGATCTCTGAAAGCATCTTTCTGTTAATATCGATACCTGCAAGTTTCATACCGTTCATGAATTTTGAATATGATAATCCATTAATTCTTGTTGCAGCATTTATTCTTGCTATCCATAGACTTCTATAGTCTCTCTTCTTTAACTTTCTTCCAACGTAAGCATTTCTTAACGCTCTTATAACTGATTCATTAGCTGTCTTAAAAAGTTTACTCTTTCCACCATAGTAACCTTTTGCAAGCTTTAATACCTTTTTATGATTTTTACGAGAATTTACTGCTCTCTTTACTCTTGCCATGTTGTGCTAACCTCCTACTCCGTAATCTATTATAGATATGGTAATAATTTTTTCATTGTTTTTTCTTGAGCTACTGAAACATAAGCTGTTTTTCTTAAGTTTCTCTTTCTCTTAGCGCTTTTCTTTGTTAAGATATGGCTTTTGAAAGCTTTAGCTCTCTTTAATTTACCTGTTCCTGTTAATTTAAATCTTTTAGCTGCTCCTCTATGAGTCTTCATTTTTGGCATTTGAATTTCCTCCTCTCAAGTTATGCTTTTTTTGGAGTTAAAATCATTATCATATTTCTACCTTCAAGCTTTGCTGGTTTTTCTATTGTAGAAACATCAGCTAACTTCTCAGCAAAGTTTTGTAAGATTTTGTTTCCAACATGAGAATAATCTGCTTCTCTTCCTCTAAATCTTACTGTGATTTTAACTTTATCGCCCTCTTGTAAAAACCTTCTTGCATTTGTTGCTTTAATCATGATGTCATGTTCTTCTATCTTAGGGCTAACTCTCACTTCTTTTAAATCTACTACTTTTTGTTTTTTCTTTGCTTCTCTGTCTTTTTTAGCTTGCTCATATATGAACTTACCATAGTCCATTATTTTACAAACTGGTGGTTTTGCACTAGGTGATATCATAACCAAATCCATATCTTTTTCTTCAGCCATTTTTAATGCCTCACTAGATGACATTAAACCTAATTGTTCACCATCATGTCCTACAATTCTTAATTCTTTTTCTCTTATTTCTTCATTTAACAAAAAATTTTTACTAATATTATTCACCTCCCAGTGATGCTTTGTTCTATATTTATAAAAAATAAAGGACGGCTAATGCCGTCCTTTTTATCGCAATTCATAATTTACCACGATTATTAACCTAACGAGCCTTGGCTGTAAGGTGAGAAACGGCTGTTTCTTCTTGCTACGTGTATTATAATATCACGAATAATTTAAGCTGTCAACATCTTTTATACTTTTATGTGTGTTTTTATACAAATACTACATCCTTCACAATATTTCACTCTGTCTCCAAACACACTTACTATAGTATTTAAAAACTCTTTATTATTACAATTTTCTTTATTGTGAATTATTATTTCTTTAGGAGAATTAGTTATAAGACCACTTATAATTATATCCTCTTCCTTAACTGCATTTGTAGCTTTAAGTTCAGTTATACTATTCACAAACTCCTGAAAAATATTATTTCCTACCTCATCAAATAATTCATATCCACCATCTTTTAGCATAACAATATTTAATAAATCTATCTTGCTATCTTGTATATCAACAAAATATTTTAGTAATTTAATAAACTCATTATACTCTTTTTCCACCATATAATCTTCAACTACTTTATCTATTATAGATTCTATGTCATCAACCAAATCTTTCATTCTAAATCTTATAAAACCTTCAACGTTAATATTATGCTGTTCTTCCACACAATTTTTTATTTTGTCTATTATATTATTTACTATATTAAGGCAGTATACACTTGTATCATTTAAAAGTACACCATTTGAAGATAATGTTTTCATACACCTATTCTCAATCTCTATTATTTCTTCTCTATTTAAGAAAAAATAGTTTTCTGTTACATACTCTAAAAATTCTCTATTCTTAAAATCCTCAATTACAATTTTATATAAAATATTGCTGCAATAAAAACTAACCAAAGACTGTAGCTTTTCACTATATATGGAATCTTCACAAACTATTGCGGCAATGTTAGTATTCCCCTCCATACTTTCTCTAATACCTACAGTGACACCTTTTTGCTTCAAAAACAAGCTAATTTCACGTATGTCTTCACTGATGTCATGTTGCTCATCATATGCAAGTCTAAGCAGTAGCATCTCACTCACTCCTTTCATACATATAGTATGTATAAAATAAAAAAAGGTATTCAAAAAATAAATTCTCAAATTCGACATTGATTACAATGATTTTTTTTATTAAACTTATAGTATTAGTATCACATACTAGGCTTCTTAAAATAACAAATTCAAATATGCGACTGATATTTTTAGTTAATCAAGTAAGTAGATTGCTTAGATAGCACGCTATCTAATGGTCCTATTGATGCATTTTAACGAAAATAGACTAGCATATGAAATTACTTATTTTTTGAAAATGCCTTATCTTGAAAGGAGTATTTTTATGAAATTTGCTTTTGTAGATTATAGAATTTCTGATAAAGAGTTAACTTCATTAAAAAAAATTAATATCGAACCAATAAAAGTTCCTCCTTGTCACAAACTGTATAATGCTATTAACGGTCATGTTGATATACAATTATTTCAAAGCTCACCTTTATGTAATCAATTTATCGCCTACAAAGATATACCAGAAAACTTTTTATCTAAATTAACTTCTCTAAAAGTTAATTTCACCTTATCCTCTTCATCCTTAGGTGAAACCTATCCTGAAAATATAGCATTGAACTGCATTAGCACTGGCTCAATTTTAATCCATAATCTAAAATATACAGATGAGCAAATTAAAACCTTATGTAAAAATAAGAAATTAATTAACATAAAACAAGGATATTCTAAGTGCTCTTGTGCTATAGTAAATAATTCCGCATTCATAACAAGTGACATAGGAATATATAACGTTCTTAAATCTTGCTCCTATGATGTTCTATTGCTACCTGCTGGAGATATTGTACTAGAAGATTTTGACTATGGTTTTATAGGTGGTACATGTGGATTAATCTCCAAAGATACAATGGCTTTTTTTGGTGACATTAACCAATATAAATACGGTGACCAAGTCAAAGAATTCTTAGATTCTCACAATGTTAATATAATCTCATTAAATGATGGTAAGCTAGTTGATAGAGGAGGCTTATTTATTTTCGACTCCTCTATATAATATGTGCATTTTGAAAATTTGTTATAGGAATTAACTTAATACTATTTGTTTTATTGTATCTAGAACTCCATTTTCATCATTACTTTTGGCTGTAAATCTAGATACTTTTTTTAACTCCTCATGAGCATTTTCCATAGCATAGCTATAATAAGCGCTTTGCATCATTTCTAAATCATTTAAGTAATCTCCAAACACCATAGTCTCATCATAACTAACATTCAATGCTTGTTGAATCTCTTTAATTGCTATTCCCTTGTTTATACCCTTAGCTGTAATATCAAGCCATAGTTTGCCTGAAACAGTTATTTGAACACTTTTCTGGTATTCCTGAAAATAATTTAGACTATTATTTTCAGTACCCTTTAAGTCACAGATAGCAACTTTCAATATCTTATCATCTACATCCTCAAATTTTTCTACGCACTGACATCTAACATAATATCTATTTACTTCTTCTGCAAAACTTTGATTTTGACTTTCTATATATGCAGAATCTTTTCCACAAAGGACTATCTCACACTGTGAAATTTCTCTTGCTATCCTAATAATATGTAATGCTTGTTCCCTATCCATATCATTAACTACTAATTCTTTGTCCTTATGTACTACAAAAGTTCCATTTTCAGCTATAAATAGCATGTCCTTTTTTACTTTATCAAATTGTTTTAGCAAAGTGTAATATTGCCTCCCACTAGCTACTGCAAATAGAATATTCTTTTCCTTCAATTTATTAAAAACTTCATCAAACTCTGGATTAATTTCATGATTACTATTTAGTAATGTTCCATCCATATCCGTTGCTATTAACTTTATCATAGGTAATCCCCCTTTAATTCACTTGATGTCTTCACGCATTCCTATTCAGCTTAATTAATTATAATAAATAAACCTATAACTTTCAACTTAAGTTATAGGCTATACTTCCTTTATGAGGCAACGATCTATATTCAATTTTTAATGTTTTCTAAAATACTTTTTATATTTAAATCTTATTTTATTAATTCACTATACTCTTGTCTTAACATAGAATAACAATAATCATCAAAAATTTTCCCATCATACCTTTTACTAGCTGCCCTTAATATTCCCTCAAACTTAAATCCAACCTTCTCTATAACTCTTTTAGAGGTAGTATTAAAATCATAATGATAGACGGAAATTAATTGGACATTTGCTTCTTCAAAGGCATACTTCAAAATTTCTTGTACTGCTTCTGGCATTATACCTTTTCCCCAATAATCTTCGGATAAAACATATCCAAGCATCTTAGCTCCCGTATCACTTCTTTTGTGATCGTCATGCAATCCAATAGAACCTATGACACTCCCACTCTCTTTATCTTGTATGGCCCATACTTGCTGTTTTTCTATAAAACTATTTAATATACTCAAAGTAGTCTCTTTACTTTCATGAGGTGCCCATCCAGCATTAGGTCCAACCTTAGGATTCTTAGCATATTGATAAAAATCATCTAAATCCTCTAGCTTCCATCCTCTCAAAATTAATCTTTTTGATTCTAAAGTCTTCACTTTTCCTAATCCTTCGTTAGCTTTTTCTTTAAAATACCTCTGACACCTATCAATCCATATTTTTTTATGTTCTTCTGACGATACTATTCTATTATTAAAATCATAAACACTATTAACTCCAGCTTCTTGGCACCAGGAAAAGCACGTCTTATAAAAAGCTTTTTGCTCATCATTATCATTACCTTTATCCATATAACCATAAACATAAGAGAATCCTTTTTGAACTGCAACTACTAGCCTAGAATATCCGTCAATAACTAAAATCTTATTATCTATCTCAACACATCCCACCATTACATCCCTTGGACAATTCACCCAAGAGATAGCCTTATGTACCTTTTTTTCATCCACTGTAAGTTGTTCTGGTACAATATCTGATAAACTTAATTTGAATAATTTACTTGCATTATCAATTTCATACATCCATCCTTTATCGGCAATAAAACCAAAAGATTTAAGAGTTTTCAAATCTACTTCTGAAATTTCATTTTTTAAAACAACAGAATTAACATAAGGATTCCAATAACTTAATTCTTCAATAAACCCCTTTACTACTCTTATTGATTGGTTCTTTGAACAAGGTAATAAAATATTGGTTATCTCAGCTACTATACCATTTATATTATATTCAAATATGCCTATAACATCTTCCCCCTGCTTTGCTATAAAAGCTGTACTATGAATATAGCTCTTTTTATATTTTAAAAATTGCTCCTCTTTTTCTGTTACTCTAAATATATTCATTAAACTTTCCCCCAAACCTAAACATTCCATATATATTATTATACCTGAACTAATAATATTGATTCAATTTAATTCATTAAACTATTGTTGTATAAATGAATTTATTATCTAAATTCATATAGTAACATCATAAAATACTTTCTCATTTTTTATAAAGTCTTAATTCTAAAAAAATAGACCGTTTATAACTAATTATTAGCTATAAACGGTCTATTTAATTACAACTAAGTACTATAATTCAAATCATATATGCTAAAAATTGATTCGTCTTAACATAGTTTGCTTCTTAATAATTAATAATATCCTATACTTTTAAATCATAGACCATATTAATTAACTCTTTGTTTACTTATTCAACCAAACTTAAGAACTGTTTTAATCTTGAATTAGTTGTATTGGTAAATAATTTTTGTGGAGTTCCACTTTCAACTATAATCCCATCATCCATAAATATTACATTATTAGCAACCTCTTTTGCAAAACTCATCTTATGAGTAACTACAACCATTGTCATTCCTTCATGCGAAAGATCTCTCATAACCTTAAGAACCTCTGCCTCAAGTTCTGGATCAAGTGCAGAAGTTGGTTCATCAAATAGCAACACTGATGGTTCCATAGCCATTGCACGGGCAATAGCAACCCTCTGCTGCTGTCCACCAGAAAGTTCGTGCGGATAGCTGTTACTTTTTTCTGAAAGCCCAACTTTCTGCAAAAGCGTAATTGCTTTAGCTCTAGCATCATCTTTTGATTGCTTTAGAACAGTAACAGGTCCTTCCATAATATTTTGAATAACAGTCATATGTGGAAATAGGTGAAACCCTTGAAATACCATACCTGTACTCTTTCTTAATTTCAAAATATCATTTTGGATATTTTTCTTATTCGTTTTAAATTCCAATGTATTATTTCCAATACTTATTGTACCTTCATTAGGAATCTCTAATAAATTCATGCAGCGAAGAAGCGTAGTTTTCCCTGAACCAGACGGTCCTATTATAAATGTTGCTTCCCCTTTAGGAACATTTAAATCTATTCCCTTTAAAATCTCTTTATCACCAAAACTTTTGTGTAAATTTCGTATGTTAATCATTACTTTCACCTCATTACTTAGCCACATAACGTTCTAGTCTATTTTCTATCCTATGTTGAATAAAAGATAACATACTACAGAATAGTAGATATATCACTGCAGCTTCACAGTACAATACTAACGGTTCGTACGTTGTAGCTGTAATTCTTTGAGCTATTTGGAACATTTCAGTTAAAGTTATCGTTGAAGCCAATGAAGTATCTTTTATAAGACTTATGAATGAGTTAAATAATGGTGGCACAGAAACTCTAGCTGCCTGTGGTAATATTATACGGGTTAGTGCCTGTCTACTGTTCATCCCAACAGAAAATGCCGCCTCCCATTGTCCCTTAGGTATAGATAAAATTGCAGCCCTAATAACTTCAGATGTATACGCTCCAACATTTAAAGTAAACCCTATTATAGCAGCAGTTATAGGTTCTAATGTTATTCCAGCTCTTGGTAACCCATAAAATATTATAAATAGTTGAACTAACAACGGTGTGCCTCTCACTATCCAAACATAAAATCCAGATATAAATCTTAACACCTTAAATTTTGATATACGAGCTAAGGCAGTAGCTAGCGCAACAATTATACCAAGTCCAAAAGAAATTAATGCTACTGGAATAGTAAATTTTAATCCTGCCTCTAATAAAGGTAGAAAAGATTTCAAAATTATTTGTATTATTCTTTCTGTTTGAGTATCAAAATTCATATCATCACCATATTATTTTGATACATCAGTACCAAACCATTTCTCTGATATTTTTAAGTAAGTCCCGTCTTTTTTCATATTACCCAATTCCTTATTAACTGCATCTATTAACTCTTTATTTCCTTTATTAAATAAAAATGCGTTTAAGTCACCATCCTTAGATTTATCTACAACTTTTATACCTAAATCAGGTTTTTGCTTTTTTAAATCAAGGAATGATAAACTGTCATTAATTACAGCATCTACTCTCTTTGATGTTAATAAATCAATTCCTTGATTAAATCCATCTACTGGCTCAAGCGTAGCTCCATTAGCTTTTGCAATTTTACCCAGGTTACTAGTTAATGATTGAGCGGATTTTTTACCATTCAAATCAGAGAATTTTTTGATTGTATTATTATCACTGTTAACAATAAGTACAGGTTTTGATGCTATATAAGAATCTGAAAAATCATATTTTTCTTTTCTTTCAGCATTTATAGTAACTTCATTAGCTACCATATCAAATCTCTTAGCATCTAGCCCTGCTATCATTCCATCCCATTTTGTTTCTACAAATTCTGCTTTTACTCCAAGACGCTTTGATACTTCCTCAGCAATCTCAACATCAAATCCAGTTAACTTACCAGAAGCATCATGGAATGTAAATGGAGCATATGTACCTTCTGTACCTATACGTATTTTTCCTTCACTTTGTATTTTAACTAGCGAAGATTTATTTTGTTCACTAGTTCCTTTTTGGTTATTTGATGCGCAGCCAACCAAAGCTACAGTTGTAATTAATAAACTGCCAATTAGCATTGATATTTTTTTCATAATTAGCTTCCTCCTTAGTATTCCTATCAGATTAGTATGATTTATATTAACACGAGTATTATCTCATGTCAATAATGTATTTAGTTGAGATTGTTAACACATGTGCTAGTAATATCTGATGCATTTTCTTGTCATTTGTAGACCCCTTTTAACATAATCTATTCCCCTACCACACCCAAATTTCTACGATATAAAACGCCGTGGAGGTTATAATAGCAAATAAAAGTAGCCTATACTGCTAACCTTCTTACAAGTTACAGTATAAGCTACTTTTAAATAACCTTTATATAATTATGGGCTTCACCCAGATATTTATTTAGCTTGTTCTAACAACTGTCCTAAATCTTCATGGCTAAACACGTATTTCTTGTCGCAAAAATCACAAGTTACTTCTTCGGTTTTTCCATCCTCATAAATTTCTTGTAAATCTTTTTGACCTATACTAATTAATGCTCTTTCAACTCTCTCTCTAGTACAATCACATCTATATTGAGGCTCTATAGATTCATTAATTTTTAAATCCATTCCTTCAAAGATATATTCAATTATTTCTTCAATACTATCTTTTTCACCAATTAAAGTAGTGATTGATGGTATTTCTTCTAATCTGTATGTTATTAGATCTGTAAGCAAATCATCAGCTCCTGGCATCATTTGAATAATAAAACCACCAGCTGCCTTTATACTTAAATCCTTATCAACTAAAACTCCTAAAGATACTGCTGATGGAGTTTGTTCTGATACTGTAAAATAATATGCAAAGTCCTCAGCTATTTCTCCTGTATATATTGGTACTTGTCCAACATAAGGTTCTTTAAGACCCAAATCCTTTATTACAAGTAAATTTCCATCCTTTCCAACAGCTTCACCTACATTTAGTTTACCATTAGCTACATTTAAAGGAAAATGTACTGTAGGATTTCCTATATATCCTTTTACTACTGCATCAGATTTTGCTGTTACAGTAATTCCATTAGCAGGTCCTCCACCATTTATTTTTAATGTTAAAGCTTCCTGTTCTGACTTTAACATACTTCCCATCAAAGCACCTGCTGTTAGCATTCTTCCCAATGCTGCAGAAGCTGTAGGTGTACATCCATGTATTCTTGCTCCTTCGTTTACTATATCTGTTGTTATTCCTGCAATTATTCTAACCATACCATCTTTGGCAGTTGCTCTAATTATTTTATCCATAATATCTACTCCTTTTTCTTTCTTACAACCCAAAGAATTCTCTCTGAATCTTGTTTCACAGCATTTCTACTGTAACCTTCATACTTGCCTAGCACTTCTAAGCCAGTTTCTTGAAGACATTGATCTATAAAATCTTCCCTATATGCTCTTTCTTCATGAACCTCCTCAAACCTCCTATAGGCATCTCCATCCCTTACAAAGAAGGTAAGATTCATCTCCACAATTTCGTCTTCAAAGATGTTTTCCCAACTATAGAATACATCTTCACTATTATAAGTATATATATTGTTTCCTAAAATTTCACTCAATTTATAATACGAATTAATATCAAATAAAAATATTCCATCCTCTCGAAGATGATTTTTTACTGATTTAAGATAACTTTTTATCTCTTCATCTTCTAGTATATAGTTAGTAGAATCTAATACACAGGTTATAAGATCAAACTCTTTATTTAAAGATAATTCAGTCATGTCTTGACAAACTATATTAGCCTTTAACCTCTGCCCCCTAAATTTTTCTGCTGCTTCTTGAAGCATATCTTGTGATAAATCCACAAGAAATCTATTGGTAAAGCTATCTGCTATTTCTATGGCAACATTACCAGTTCCACAGGCTAAATCCAAATAATTTTCTTTATTCACATTATACTCCTCACAGAGTTCTAGAGTAAATTCTTTTATCTTCTTGTAATCTATATCCTCATATATTAATTCATCATATATGCTGGCAAAATCTTTGTAACTTGTGTTCATGACAAAATCCCCCATGAAAAATCTTCTCTAACTATATTAATT
Organism: Clostridium sp. TW13; assembly: GCF_024345225.1. Classification (NCBI taxonomy): domain Bacteria; kingdom Bacillati; phylum Bacillota; class Clostridia; order Eubacteriales; family Clostridiaceae; genus Inconstantimicrobium; species Inconstantimicrobium mannanitabidum. The sequence goes on along the minus strand of NZ_BROD01000001.1, from coordinate 1,427,696 downwards.
AATTGTTACAATAAAGTCAATGTTCTTTAGAAATTTCAAGAATTTCTCTATTAGATGGTAACTTTAAATCTTTTTTTCTTTTTGTCATTATCCCCCCTATTCTGCCTGTCTCTTCCGCACTTAAACCACCCCATCCAAGCTCATCAACCTTATCCTTTAACCCTAACTCCTCTGCTATCTCATATTTTATGTTCTCTCTAATAAGCTCTTCTTTGGTTAGTTCCTTATGAGCCTTCAATTTAGATTTTATAACTTTTTTTAATGGTGTTTTGCTCATAATAATTCTCCTTTGTTTCAAAAATTATATTATATTTTTTATTTTTAACGAAATTTTATATAATATACAAATTAATTTGTTAACATATCATTTTAAAGAAGAGTAAAATATACTATAATGAAGTGAATATAAAAATGTAGGAGGTATTATATGTCTTTATTTAAAGGCTCAGGAGTAGCTTTAATTACTCCTTTTATAAAAGATAAAGTTGATTTTGATAAACTTGGAGAATTGCTTGAATTCCATGTTAATAATAAAACTGACGCTATAATAATCTGTGGTACTACTGGTGAAGCTTCAACTATGTCCGAAGCTGAACGTAAAGAAACCATAGAATTTACTGTTAAAAAAATAAACAAAAGAATTCCCGTAATTGCTGGAACTGGCTCAAATAATACAGCTAGTTCAATATCTATGTCTAAGTGGGCTGAAAGCATTGGAGTAGATGGTCTGCTTGTAATAACTCCTTATTACAATAGAACTACTCAAAAAGGATTAATACAACACTTTACTGCTATAAATGATGCAGTTAATATACCTATAATACTTTATAATGTTCCATCAAGAACAGGAATGAATATTCTTCCTCAAACATTATTAGAACTTTCAAAGCTAAAAAATATTGTTGCAGTAAAAGAAGCTAGCGGAGATATATCTCAAATTGCTAAGATAAAAGCCCTTTGTCAAGATAACTTAGATATTTATTCTGGAAATGATGATCAAATTTTACCTATCCTTTCTTTAGGTGGAGTTGGTGTTATCTCTGTTCTAGCTAATATAATTCCTGAAGAAACTCACAATATATGTGAAGCTTTCTTTAAAGGTAATGTAAAAGAATCTTTAGATTTACAGCTAAAATATCTAGAACTAGCCAATACTCTATTTATAGAAAATAATCCTATTCCTATAAAAACTGCTCTTAATTTAGCAGGGTTCAAAGTTGGAGACTTAAGACTTCCTTTATGTGAAATGGAAGAAAAGAATTTAACTGTGTTAGAGAATACATTAAAGAAATATAATTTACTTTAATTAAAGGAGTTGCATATAATGACAAAAATATTATTACACGGTTGTTGTGGAAAGATGGGAAGAGTTATTTCTGAGCTTTCAAAAAAATATGACAACTTATCAATTGTAGCTGGAATAGATAAATTTGGTTCTGACAATATGGGATATCCTGTTTTTAAAAGCTTAGATGAATGTAACGTTGAGTATGATGTACTTCTAGACTTTTCAAGGGCAGATGCATTAGAAAATTTATTGACTTTTTCCCTAAAAAAACAAAAGCCAATAGTTCTTTGTTCCACTGGATATACAGAAGATCAGCTACAACTAATTGAAAATAAATCAAAAGAACTTCCTATATTCCGTTCAGCAAATATGAGTGTTGGTATAAACCTAATTTCAATGTTATTAAGAAAAGTGGCTCCTGTACTTAAGGATAACTTTGATATTGAAATAATTGAGGAACATCATAATCAAAAGGTAGATGCTCCAAGTGGTACAGCTCTTCTTCTTGCTGATTCAATCAAAAATAGTTTAGATACTGAAACTGAATATGTTTACGGTAGAAGTGGCTCTTCAAAAAGAGACAAGAATGAAATTGGAATTCATGCTATTCGTGGCGGAAGCATAGTTGGAAATCATGATGTTATCTTTGCAGGTGATGGTGAAGTTATTAAATTCACCCACAATGCTTTATCAAGAGAAGTTTTTGCAGTAGGTGCATTAAAAGCCTGCCAATATATTTCTAAAGTATCAGAAAATAAACTTTACAATATGGAAGATGTTATAGGACTAGATTTTTAATTTAATTCTAAAAGGATGTTTCAAACTGAAACATCCTTTTTTCTATATACATACTTAATATTTCATTAATTTTTTATTTTTTCTATAAACTCTCTTAATAAACCTAAAGACTTCTGCAACTCTTTCATACTGTAACTATAGGATATTCTTATATACCCCTCTCCACCTTTGCCAAAAGCACTTCCAGGAACACAAGCCACCTTCATTTCATTAAGTAATCTATCACAAAATTCTTCTGAAGTAAGTCCTGTCTTCTTTATGTTTGGAAAAATATAAAAAGCTCCCTTAGGACAATTAACTTCTAATCCCATATCTTTTAGCTGGCTATATACATAATCTCTTCTCTTTTGAAACTCTTGCCTCATATATTCTACATCATCTAAACTTTCTCTTAAGCCTACAACTGTAGCATATTGAACCATAGAAGTAGCACAGGATACATTATATTGATGTACCTTCATAACCTGCTCCATTATCTCTTTAGGTGCACAAACATATCCTAGTCTAAGTCCAGTCATTGAGAACATCTTTGAAAATCCACTAACATAAATTAATTTATCCCTAAGCTCTTTAATTTGTGCTACACTGTAGTATTTATCTTCATAGCATAAAGCTGCATAAATTTCATCTGTTATTACCTTTACATCATGTTTTGCTAGTAATTCAGCTAACTTATCCCTATCTTCCTTTGTTAAAACTGCTCCAGTAGGATTGCACGGATATGATATAACTATAGCTTTTATATCCTTATCCTTTAATCGCTCTTCTATTTCATCAATATTGATAGTAAAATCATCATTTAAAGTATAATTCACTACAGTTCCTCCAGCCATCTTAGTTATGCTTTCATAAGCTGGATATGCTGGTGTAGGAATAAGCACTTTATCACCTTGGTTTATTAGAGCCATAATTACTGCAAAAAGTCCCTGACTTCCCCCAACAGTTATACAAATTTCATCTGCATCATAATTTACATCCAAAGAACTCAAATAATTTGAAATTTCTTCTCTTAATTCTAAAATTCCTGCATTGGAAGTATAAACAGTTTTATCTTCATCAATTGCTGTCTTCATAGCCTCTTTTATAGCCTTTGGCACTGGAAAATCTGGTTGACCTAATGTCAACGAAATTGCTCCTGGAACCTTACTGACCTTATTAGAAAACTTTCTTATACCTGACAATTCTACATCTAAAACTCTTTGATTCATTAAAATTCAATCCCCTTTCTTGCTACTACTCCTTTTGAGTAGTAATGTTTCACTTCTTTCATCTCAGTAACTAGATCGGCAACTTCAATTAATTGGGCTGATGCATTTCTGCCCGTAAGAATAATTTCCATGTGTTCTGGTTTACTTTGTAAAACTTCTATTACCTTAGCTTCATCTAAATATCCTTGGGATAGTACCCCTACTAATTCATCTATAATCAACATATCACATGAGTTACTCATAATTAGATTTTTCACATTTTCAAAACCTTTTTCTATATTCTTTATTAATTCTTCCTTTTCTTCTTCAGTTAAATTCCAAGTAAAATCCTTTGGAGTTGCAAATCTATAAATACTAACGCCCGGAATATTCTCAAGAATCTTCAACTCTCCAGTCTGCCATGACTTCATAAATTGCACAAAGTTTACCTTGTATCCATTTCCTGCTGCTCTCACTGCAAGTCCTACTGCACAAGTAGTCTTCCCCTTTCCATCTCCTGTATATATCTGAATGTATCCTTTATCTTGCATGCTTTCACTTCCTCTTCTTTTTATTTTATCTAAAAATGTTTTTTTTATCTACAGTTTGAATAAAAAAATAGCAGGCGACTGTGAAACTGGAGATTTTTTTTACGCATCTGCCTTATCAAACGAATGTGAGAAAAACTTGGCAGGCGGATATAATTTCTTTTTATTCTTTTTCCATATGAAATCTAATCAAATTCTTATAAGCTATCTAAAAATTTGATTTTATTATAATATCCTAAAGAATAAAATAAAAATTCTCTTTAATAATAATTATTAATCAACTATAATAAATATATTGTAGAATAAATAGTACATAAATAGAAAGGATGATAATATGAGTTACAATTTTACAGACCCATACGAAATTGCTAGATTTATAAAAGAATCAAAGAAATCTACACCAACTAAGGTCTATGTAAGTGGAGATTTAGAAGGCTGTGACATGAAAAATATAGAATGGTATGGTGCTAATGGTTTCTACGTACTTTTCGGTGAAAGCAGTGAGATAAGAGAGGTTATTTTAGATAATAAAGAAAAGATACAACATTTCCGTATGGAAAATGACAGAAGAAATTCAGCTATCCCTATGTTAAATCTTTTAGACATAGATGCAAGAATTGAGCCAGGTGCAATCATAAGAGACAAAGTAACTATAGGTAAAAATGCAGTTATAATGATGGGTGCAGTAATTAATATAGGCGCTGAAATTGGCGAAGGCACTATGGTTGATATGAATGCTGTAGTTGGTGCTAGAGGCCAACTTGGTGCTAGAGTGCATCTTGGAGCTGGAGCAGTGGTTGCTGGAGTTTTAGAACCACCAAGTAAAAGCCCATGCATAATTGAAGATGATGTATTAATAGGAGCTAATTCAGTTATCCTAGAAGGCGTTAAGATCGGTAAAGGTTCAGTAGTGGCTGCTGGTTCAGTAGTAGTTGAAGATGTCCCAAGTGGTGTTGTTGTCGCTGGTACACCTGCTAAAATCATCAAAGAGGTTGATGATAAAACAAAAGATAAAACTCAAATTCTAGATGATTTAAGAAAATAAAAAAAGTCGTGCATTGCACGACTTTTTTTCTCAAACATCAATTTTGTTAACTTCTTATGAAATTCCTTGTTCTTCAGTTGTTTCTTGTTTATCTTCGTCTTTTACCTTCTCCATTTTAGAAATTGATACCTCATAAGCTATTTTCTTAGTAACGCTTTCTTCTGAAGTTTTCTTTTGGTATTCTCTACTTTGTAATCTTCCCCATACTCTTATGTTATCACCAACACTTAAAGTCTTGCAGAATCTAGAATTTCTTCCCCAAGCTATAGTTGGAATATAATCTGATTTGTTATACGCTCTATTAACAGCTAATAATACATCAGCTATTTCTCTTCCAAAAGGAGTAGTTCTATATATTGGTTCTTTACATATATATCCATCTAGGTATATTTCATTTGGGTTTTTAAACTTTTCTTCGCATATTTCTATTTCTCTGGCGAAAACAGTTAAAATCAATCTATTATTTCCATCTATAAATTTGTTGTATGATCTAAGTTGACCGTCAACAACTACATCCATACCTATTTCTAAAGGAAAATTAATTAATAATCTTTCTGATATAGTAATATTTAGTCTATCCTTTGAATCACTAAGTCTAACTACATCTAATGCAAAGGTATAGAAACTTTCCCCATACATAGCATGACTATACTCTAAGCCTGAAGCAACCTTTCCTTGTAGTACTATTTTGTTATTAAAAACTAATGTGTCCATTTAAACCCCTCTCCCTATTGTTAATTAATATTAATATTAGTATAAGTTAATCATATTTTTTTCTTGATGTCTGCCCTTTTCCATTATAATACATTTGGTATTTAATTTTCAATATTTTTTTAATTTATTCCTTAATTAATTATTTTTTGTTTTCCATCCACATCAATATAGTAATTTCCTTTAAACACCAAATCATCTATTCTTACAAAATTATACCCATCACTTTTTAGCTTATCTATTACTCTAGGCAAACTTTTTGTAGTGTATTTACCATTATTATGATATAAAATAATAGATCCTGATTTAGCCTTTTTAATTATCCTATCATATTCAAATTGTTCACTTTTATTTTTCCAATCTATAGAATCAACATCCCATTGTATAGGTGTGTACTTATTATTTCTTAATGTCACAACTGCATTACTATTGTATGAACCACTTGGAAATCTAAAATACTTTGGAGTCACTCCTACTACTTTTTTAACTATATCATTAGTCTTTTGAATTTCTTCAATCATTCTAGTATTAGATATCTTTTTAAAATCAGGATGCATATAACTATGATTGCCTATCTCATGACCACCCTCATAAATTCTTTTAAGTTTTTCTTGATTTTCTTGGGAATAATTCACCCACCCTCCCATAACAAAAAAGGTAGCTTTAACATTCTTATCTTTTAAAATTTTTAAAATATCATCAAGATAATCAGTTTCAGCCCAATTAACATCAAAAGTTATTGCTACTTTCTTTTCATCTGTATCTACGCAATAAATTGGATTTTCTTTTTTCTCTACTATGGTTGATATAACCCCCAACTTTCCAATTACCAATAATAAAAATAAAGCTACTAAAAGAATTCCTATATTTCTCTTCACATTAAAACTCCCTAATAATATTTATATCCTTATATATTATTAAGTTGTTATTGTATTTATTAATAAAATTATTCAAAGATACAGATTTAAATATAATTATATTTAAATATTTATAGGGAAAATGCCACTTTAGAACAATATTTGACAAACAACAAAAAGCATAACTCTACCTTTTATTTGAAAGATTACTTAAAGTAAGACTTAAACTACTACACTAATATAATTTATCATTAAACTAAATAGCTTTTTATTGATTTCAAGGACTATAGGTGGACAATCCGACCTATAATTTTTTAGTCTATATTTCAACATCTAATTAAGATATATCAAAATTATTATATATACAATTAACTTAATTGGAAAAATAGTTCAGTCTTTTCTCCAGCCTTTTTGAAACCACACTTTTTATACATATCTTTTGCAGTACCTGCACTATTAGTTATCAGATAAGCGAATTCAACATTTTTTTCTTTGGATTCTTGTAATAGATATTTTAGTACGGAAGTTCCAAATCCTTTTCTTTGATATTGCTTTATTATATCAAAATCCTCTATTTTTGATATTTCGTTATTTATCATAAGTTCACAATCTCCAATAGCTATTCCATTATCATAACAAACATATAAATCTAAGTTAGAATCTAGTTTCTTGAACACTTCTGATTTTCTTAAAATTCTCTTACAAGCAAATTCATTACTCATAGCAGCTTCATTTGCTAAAACATCTACTTTAATGCCATCATTTAATACTTCCCCTGATAAAGCTTTCTTTACAATACAATTTTTCTTTATGTGCAAATACTCACTCATTTTAGGTTCAATATACAAATAATCATATTTAGTTACCTCAGGAACTAAAGGAAACTCATTGATATCCATGTCATCTATAGGAAAATTACACTCTATTCTTAGAAAATCAGCGTCTTCAGATTTTCTTTTCTCTAGTTCCTGAATTATTATTTTTCTAAAATCATCTTTTGAAACTTTGCTCTTAATCAAAGTAAAATTGTGCATATACATATCCTTCAAGCTAATATCACGAAACCTAATAATTTCATCATCTTCATATGTTTCTGCAAATTTCTTTGTGTACTCTATTTCAGAACTTAAAAATCTATCTAGCATAGTCTTATCTCCTAGCAATAATTAATTTTAATTTATATAAACTTCCACCACTTGCTTGCATTAATGCCTGAACCCTCTGCTTCTTTGCACTTCTTAATAAATTTTAAAAGTCCCTCTTTTTCAGAAGGCAATCCATAAAATACTCTTTCTGCCGCCCTAACTACCATCCATTTTGAAAATTCATCCCATTGAAAATTCTCTATTTTATAACAAGTGGATAAGTATCTTCTTGCTATAAGACTGCCTGTACAGCCTAATAAAAAATTTTGTAACTTAGGCATGCTTGGAATTTCAGGTGTATTTTTCAGAAGCAAGTACGTATGAGCAATATCAGATAACTTTCTTCCTATCGTGGCTCCAAACCAATCAATAACATAGTATTTTCTGTTAACTATCATAATGTTTCCAGGATGAAAATCGCCATGACAAATGTCATTTCCCTTTGGCAATACCTTGAGAATATTAAGTACAAATTCCTTCAATTCAGAATCAAGCAATTCCCCCTTAGGAATAAGATGTGCTGCCCTTTCATTTATTGATACCATCTCTAATCCATCTACACAATCAGCCACTTCCATATGAAGTTCTGCAAGCTTTTCAGCCTGTTTAAATATTTTTAACGGCTTGTTTCTTAATTCGTCAATCATGGTGCTTCCATTAATTTTCTCCATGATTATAGACGGCTTTTCTTCTACCTTTAAAAACTCATAGACTTCAGGAACAGATTTTCCTTTATCATGCAGACTCTTCATAACTGACATTTCTATCTTTAGTGCTTCCTCATCATTCTTATTTCTAAGGACTCTTATTATCTTATTTGAATCCAATTCATAAATATCAGCTTGCCCACCTTGTGCCATTAACTTAAGCTTATCTAACTCAATCATTTTACACTTCACCAGTATAAGCATAATACCTTACCAGCTAAAGCTTCACTTCCTTTCAAGTAATATGAACATTTCATTCTTTCAGACATAACTTCTAAAAAGTTATATTTTATTATCTAAATTTCATAAATTTATCTGCAGAATTATCTAGTTCTTCAAATGTTTCATTAATGCTATACTGTATGTCATTACTTCTAAAATCCATTTTTAAAGCCTGTAAAGAATACACAGTCAAAGGATAAGCATATACTTTTAAATCCAACTCTTCATTTACCCTAAGCCAATAAGCAATTGCATGATTAAAAGCACCTTCATGTGCTATTGCAGCCACTTTTACATCTGGCACATCGATAAATCCTTTATCTTTTAATCTCTTTAATGTATCTTCCATAGTTGCACAGGATTTCAGCATTATATTTGTATACTTATCTTCAAATCTTGGATTTAACCCAACAGCCTCAATAAGCAATATTTTTGCTAGTTCCCTATATTTTTGATACGTCCATATTGAAGCTGCTACCACATGTGCAAATCTTTCAGCAGCAGTCTTAGCATCCATACCTACAGCATATTTATTTACATGATTAATTAATTTCTCCATTTCATCATATAACTCTTCAAACAAATCTTCCTTATTTTTAAAATATAAATAAAATGTACCTACTGAAATTTCAGCTGCATCGCAAATATTCTTAACTGATGTTTGATGATAGCCATTTTGGGCAAAAACCTTAGCAGCAGTTCCAAAAATCAACTTTCTTTTTTCATCTTTTCTGGCTTCTGTTTTATCTGATTTCTTATATACCATAAAGCGCTCCTTACTGTTAATTCAAAAAGTGACGTTTAATTCACTTCTTGAATTAAGAATATAACTTCTGTAATGATTTGTCAATAAAAAGAAATGGCAGGCGAATATGATTTCCTAAAGAATAAAAAAAGTCTCTGCCTTTTCAAAAACGCGGAGACTTTATCCTATTCATTTTTTATTTTCCCTCTATAAAAGGAGAATACATCATTAATGCGTGATTTTCTGTTATAAACTCATCATCAATTTCAAAACCTTCTATATCATATTTTTTTCTATATAAAATGTTATGTCTACTATATCCACCCCAAAATTCTGATCTCATTTTATGATCTGCTTCGTAAACTTTATAAGTGTATAGAGGCTTGTCCTTGCACCTCCATTCACCAATTAAATATTCATCACCAACCTCTATTACTAATTGAAATGGTGTGGATGTATCGTTCCTTATAACTAAATCCCTATAATTATAAACGCAGGTAGCTCCACTACCAAAGGGCTGAGTTCTATTTGAATCAGGAAATACATCAAAGCTATGACGATATCTTTCTACTACGGTAAGAGGTGTGTGTATTGTCATCCAGTAAATTAAATTAGACAACTGGCACAATCCTCCTCCAATCCCTTTCTTATATGTTCCACAAAACAAAACCATACCCTCTACATATCCTTTGGATCTTGTAGGATTACCTATTGCCCTCCAATATGAGAATGTTTCTCCAGGATAAATAACTATATTATTAACCCTTTTCACTGCTATCTTTAAGTTAATTATTTTATTATATTGAAGTTCCATGTCCACATCTTTTAATTTTCTTAACAAAGGTGTTCTATGTAAAAAATACACATATGGCATAGAAGCTCCCATACATTGCTTAGCAAGCTTTTGACTTCCTAAAAACCACTTTAAATATCTTCTAATCTTATAATAATTTTTTCCTACAATAAGCCTTATAATAGTTCTTTTTTTAGGTTTAAGTGTATTAACATTAGTTTCAGCAGTATCCATTATAATCCCCCTTAACTCATTCTTCGGTACAAATGTATATATTCTTCATATTGTAACATTTTCCTTTTTGTGTAATTCATTTGAGTAAAATAATTTATTTTCATAAATATAAACTTGTAAAAAAGAGGAAAGTTTTTAACCTTCCTCTTTAAGCAAATAAATTAATATTCGTTTATCCTAAACATTGAATTTATAGTTCTTTATATTGAAACTCTGGATATGCTTCTGCACCCATTTCTGGTATATCAAGTCCATCAATTTCATCCTTCGGTTTAACTCTTATGCCTATGGTCTTATCAGTTATCTTCCAGAATAGCAGTTGACTTCCGATACCAAATACTATTACCACTGCAACTGCAATTATTTGGGCCACAAGTTGTCCTGCATCTCCATAAAATAATCCTGTTACTCCACCTTTTATTCCGTTCAATCCATCTCCATAAGTTCCATCTGCGAATAAACCTAATGCTATCATTCCCCAAAGACCATTTACAAGATGTACAGATGAAGCCCCTACTGGATCATCAATCTTGAATTTATTTTCTATTATAGAAGCTGCTAAGCAAACGAGAATTCCTGCTACAACCCCTATTACAATTGAACTTATACTATTTACAAAGGCACAAGGAGCTGTTATAGCCACAAGCCCAGCCAAAGATCCATTACATATCATAGATGTATCTGGTTTTCCATTCTTGATCCACATATAGAACATAGATGTTAGTCCACCAAAGGCTCCTGCTATCATAGTATTTACAATAACAACAGCAGCTCTTAAATCGCTACCTGAAAGTGTACTTCCTCCATTAAAAGCAAACCACCCAAAAAATAGAATTATAGTTCCTATTACAGCCATAGGAATATCGTGACCAGAAATAATATTAGGCTTACCTTCCTTTGTGAACTTACCTATTCTTGGTCCAATAATTATAGCTCCAGCTATAGCTGCCGCTCCTCCCATAGCATGTACCACTGAAGAACCTGCAAAATCTACAACTCCGTGGCCAAGTCCTAAATTCACTCCTAGTTGAGCAAGCCAGCCACCGCCCCATACCCAATTACCATACAAAGGATAATATAGCGCAGAGATAAATAATGCATTAAGTATAACTGCTGATAATTTAACTCTTTCAGCTACTGCTCCAGTAGGAATTGTACAGGTTGTATCCATAAATACCATTTGAAAAAAGAAGTATACAAAAACGCCTACATCATAGGCTCCACCTGCTAATAAAAAGCCTTTATATCCAAACAGTCCCCATCCACCAAGAGCAAATTCTTTATCGAGGCCTGTACTACCACCTAAGGCAGCAACATTTCCAACTCCACCAAACATAATAGCGAATCCTATCAAAAGAAAACCTACAAGCCCAACTAAAAATACCACAAGATTCATTGCAATAGTATGATTAGCATTCTTTGCTCTTGTAAAACCTGTTTCAACCATAGCAAAACCTGCTTGAAAGAAGAAAATTAAGCAACCACAAAGAATCATCCATACATAATTAAGACCTATCTTTGTAGCCGATGCTGCTTGAGCAACATTATCTAAAGTAACCTTATCCCCAATTTCTTTAACTGTTTGCTTTGTAATCCCTGTTGCATCTCCAGTGTTAGCGAAAACTGTAATACTGATTAATAAAAGAAATAATAAAACCATTGGAATTATTTTTAAATACTTTTTCATATTTTATTCACCCTCTCCTAAAATATAAATTTTATAAATAAAATCTAAGTATTAGCCCCCTATTTTTCTGCCCCCCTTTTATCTCCAAAATATCAAACTCTCTAAATAAAAAAGGCGCTTTTCTCTAAAGAAAAGCGCCTTTACTTTTGTTAATATTTTACCACCAATCAAATAAATTGTAAATACTTATTTAGATAATAATTTCTTTAATTGTCAACATTTAATATTTGCCTCATCAAATAATAAATAATAAAAAAATTTATTATTTGATAAAAATCCAAAATTACGTTATCATATTATTATAAAAGTTTGGAGGGTAGTATATATATGTATGAGAATTCGATAGAACTTGCTGAAAACAAGTTACTTCTTTTACATATAATAAAATCTGTAACCATTCCAATTTCTAATACACAGTTAACTGATATTGTTTTAGAGAATAGTTTCATAAATTATTTTACTCTTCAACAATATATTTCAGAATTAGTGTCTACAGATTTTTTAAAGTATGTGGAAGTTGATGCAAAAAAAAATTTAGAGTTGACAACTAAAGGAGAGAACGTTCTTGCTCTTTTTAAGGACAGAATTTCTTCACAGAAGCTCACTCAAATAAACAATTATATTGCTTCTAAAATAGAAATGCTAAAAAAAGAATTTTCAATTACAGCGGATTATACTCTTGCAAATAATGATTCTTTCATTGTTAACCTAAAAGCTATAGAGAATGAATCTATTCTTTTAGATTTAAAGGTTAATGTAGTTTCAAAAAAACAAGCTATTGATATCTGCAGTAAGTGGAAAAGCAATCCTACAAGCATATATAACAAAATCATCAATTCATTAATTGATGAAAATTAATATTATAAAATATAAGGGGGATTTAATATGTATTCTTATACTCCTAAAGGGGTTTGTTCAAGACAAATATCCTTTGATATAGTTGATAACAAGGTAACAAATATTTCTTTTGTTGGTGGTTGCAATGGTAACCTACAAGGCTTATCTGCCTTAGCTGATGGAATGACTGTAGATGAAGTTATTGAAAAACTAAGTGGAATTGATTGTGGCAATAAAGGCACTTCATGTCCTGCTCAATTAGCTGAAGCTTTAAAGTCAGTTAAATAAGCTCTACATAAATCCTTTTAATGAAAAACGTAGATACAATTTGTTTTGCATCTACGTTTTTATTTATCTATAATTCCTAATAACTTTCCTCATATCTCCAATCATATATAGTGAACCTGAAATAAGAATTAAATCTTCTTCTGTAGCTATATCTAAAGCTCTCTTATAAGCCTCTCTGTAATCTTGAATTATTTCAACTTCATCCTTATGATTTTCAATTGAATCTAACAATTTTTCTGGATTTTCAGCTCTATCACTATGAGGTGTGGTTAAAATCACCTTATTAACAATTGATGTTATCTCTTTAACCATTTTAACCACTTCTTTGTCTGCTAAAATACCTAGAATAAGTATTATTTTATTATAAGAAAAATATGTGTCAATACTCTCTTTTAAATTCATTATTCCATCATAATTATGAGCACCATCAATAACAACTAAAGGGCTATCATTCATTACTTCCATTCTACCAATCCATCTTGTGTTTTTAATTCCTTGCAGAATTGATTGTGTATCAATATGCACCCCTAATTCTCTTAGCTTCTCAAGTACATTTATTGCTACAGCACAATTCAATATTTGATGCCTTCCCAACAACGGCAATTCTACTTCATAATTATCCTTATTAGTTTTCACCTCGATTAATTGAGTATTATTTTTTCTTTTAGCTTCTAGAATCTTAGCTGAAAATTCAGGTACAAAGCATATATCTGCCTTCTTTTCTTCTGCTGCTGTCCTTAAAACTCTCTCAACATCTTTGCTTTGAGGATAAACAATAACAGGAGTATTTTCTTTAATTATTCCTGCCTTCTCTCCTGCTATTTCTTCAATAGTATTTCCTAAAATATTCATATGATCATAGCTTATAGATGCAATTACAGCAAGTATCGGATTTATTACATTAGTTGAATCTAACCTTCCTCCTAAACCCACTTCTATAACTGCATAATCTACTTCTTCATCACAAAAATACTTAAGCATAGCTACAGTTATAATTTCAAACTCTGTAGAATCGCCAAGATCTAACTTTTTCACTTGCTCCACTACATCTTTAACTTCTGTAACTACTTCTGCAAGTCTTTCCTTAGGTATATTTACATTATTTATTTGTATTCTTTCCTCAAATTCTTCTAAATATGGGGAAGTATACATTCCAATCTTATATCCTGCTTGTTTTAGCACAGAACTTATCATTGCTGTAGTAGACCCCTTGCCATTTGTACCTGCTACATGAATGGTTTTTATCTGCTTATGAGGATTTCCTAACAATTCTAAAAGTTTATTAGTTCTAGATAAACCATAATTACTGCCAAACTTAGCTGTTTCATGTATGTATCTCATACACTCATCATAACTTAATATATTCTGTATCATAAAATCACCTTCTTTTCCCTTGAAATAAATTCAGGAATCCCCTTAGGAATTCCTTCATTTATTAAAATTATATGAGTTTAGTTAAGAGCTTCAATTCTAGCAATTACTGCTTCTAACATTGATTTATATTTATCACCCTTAGCTTTTTCCTCTGCTACTACAGCTTCTGGAGCTTTACTTACAAATCTTTCATTGGAAAGTTTCTTCTCAACTCTATCAATTTCTCCTTCAAGCTTAGTCTTTTCTTTATTTAATCTTTCAAGTTCCTTTTCTCTATCTACCAAATCAAGCAATGGCATAAATAATTCTCCACCCTTAACTACTGCAGATACAGCATTTTCAGGAACATCTTTCTTATCGTCTATAAATACTACTTCACTACTTGAAGCTAATTTTTCAATGTATAAAGTACCATTTTCAAAGGCATCCTTACATTCATCATTTATTAAAGCTATAAGTTTAGCTTTTCTTGATGGTGGAACATTCATTTCTGCTCTTACATTTCTTAATGATTTAATAGCTTCTATGATATATGCCATATCTTTTTCAGCAGCTACATCATTAAGAGCTTCATCATATTTTGGCCATGGTGAAACCACTATTGATTCATACTCGTCAGTTAAATGAGTATAAATTTCTTCTGTAATGAATGGCATTACTGGGTGAAGCATTTGAAGTCCATAAGTAAGAACTTTACTTAATACATTATAAACTACGCCCTTCTTCTTTTCATCTTCTCCATATAAAACAGGTTTAACAAGTTCTATATACCAATCACAGAATTCAGTCCACATAAAGTCATATACTTTTTGTAATGCAATACCAAGTTCAAACTTTTCTATATTATCTGTAACTTCTTTTACTACAGTGTTAACTCTTGATAAAATCCATTTGTCAGCAAGACTTAATTCATCACATTCTTTGTATTTATCCATTATTTCTTTATCAAGATTCATCATAACGAATCTTGAAGCATTCCATATCTTGTTAGCAAAGTTTCTAGCAGCTTCAACTCTTTCAGGATAATATCTTATATCATTTCCTGGAGCATTACCAGAAATAAGCATATATCTTAAGGCATCAGCACCATACTCATCAATAACTTCAAGTGGATCTACACCATTACCTAAAGATTTACTAAACTTTCTTCCTTCTGAATCTCTTACTAGACCATGAATTAATACATGTTCAAATGGTACATCTCCCATATTATGAATGCCTGAGAATATCATTCTAGCTACCCAGAAGAAGATTATATCATATCCAGTTACTAAAGTACTTGTTGGATAGAAATATTCTAAATCTTCAGTATTATCTGGCCAACCTAAAACAGAGAAAGGCCATAATGCTGAAGAGAACCAAGTATCTAACACATCTTCATCTTGTCTTATATTTTTTGATGAACATTTTGAGCAACAACATGGAGTTTCTTCTGATACTGTTATAGCTCCACAATCATTACAATACCATACTGGTATTCTATGTCCCCACCATAATTGTCTTGAAACACACCAATCTTGAATGTTTTCCATCCAATTGAAATATGTCTTATCAAATCTTTCTGGTATAAACTTAGTTTTCTTATTCTTAACAGCATCAATAGCTGGTTTTGCTAAAGATTCCATCTTTACATACCATTGTTTAGATATTATAGGCTCTATTACAGTGCCACATCTATCATGAGTTCCTACGTTATGAGTATGTGGTTTTATCTTTACTAGAAGCCCTTCTGCTTTTAAATCTTCAACGATTTGCTTTCTAGCCTCATATCTTTCTAAGCCCTTATACTTTCCACCTAAATCATTAATTACGCCACTGTCATCCATAATTCTTATTTCTTGAAGTCCATGTCTCTTACCAACTTCAAAGTCGTTAGGATCATGAGCTGGCGTTATCTTAACTGCACCTGTTCCAAATTCTATATCAACATAATCATCAGCAACTACAGGAATTTCTCTTCCAACTAAAGGTAAAATTAATGTCTTTCCAATTAGATGCTTAAATCTTTCATCATTAGGATTAACCGCTACAGCTGTATCTCCTAAAAGAGTTTCTGGTCTTGTTGTAGCAATTTCAATAAATTCATCTGAATCCTTTACTGGATAATTTATATGCCAGAAGCTTCCTTCTTTTTCTGCATACTCTATTTCTGCATCTGATAATGCAGTTTGACACTTAGGACACCAGTTAGTTATTCTGTTTCCTTGATAAATCAAACCTTCATTATAAAGCTTAACAAACACGTGTTTTACTGCCTTGCTTAATCTTTCATCCATGGTAAAAGCTTCTCTATCAAAGTCAGCAGCTACTCCCAATTTCTTTTGTTGAGTTCTTATAGTAGCTCTATATTTATCTGACCATTCCCAAACTTTTTCTAGGAATTTTTCTCTTCCCATTTCTTTTTTGTATAAACCTTGCTTTAAAAGTTCATTTTCAACTTTAACTTCTGTAGCAATACTAGCATGATCTTGTCCTGGTACCCAAACAGTACAATATCCTTGCATCTTTTTAAATCTTATAAGCATGTCTTGAAGTGCACTGTCAAGAGCATGACCTAAATGAAGCATTCCAGTTATATTTGGTGGTGGCATTATTATGCTGTATGGCTTCTTTGTTTTATCAACCTTTGGAGAAAAATATTTATTTTCTTCCCATGTCTTATATATCTTTTCTTCAAAGTCTTTTGGATTATAAGTAGTTTCAATATTTCTTTTTTCCATTTATATTCCTCCCAGTTATATGTATATAATGTCTTTACATCATAATATTTTAAATTAATCATCTAAAATATCTGAAAAAATAAAAAGAGTCTTCATCCTAAAAAGGACGAAGACTCGTGGTACCACCTTTATTCTTATAAATAACATATACTATTTATTTATAAGCACTTGTTTTTTTAACGAAAGTTTCCGTCTTTACTTACTATATGTTCAGTAAAGAAGCTCAAAAGCTACCTTCAAAACCTTAAGTATAAGGGCTTTCAGCAAATACCCTCTCTCTTATGATACTTTAGTGTTTTTACTCCTCTTTTTCATGGCTTTTATATATTAATTTACTTAATATGATATCCCAGCCAATAAAATTTGTCAATATTAGATTTAGGTATCTAAAAATAGGCTAGTATATAGACTTACTTATTTTTAAAGAAGCCTTCTTTTTTCAAATTCTATTTGCCAATACCAAAATCTGCTTGAATTCTTGTAGCAGCTGCTTCTGCAAAAGATCCGTTGTTATTTAAATTCTTTCTAGCAACTGATAGCATTAGCTTAATTCTATTTAATTGATTTACTTCACTGGCACCTGGATCATAATCAACAGCTACAATGTTAGCTAGAGGATGCTTTTCTTTTATTGCCTTTATCATACCTTTACCTGTTACATGGTTTGGTAAACATGCAAAAGGTTGAATACACAATACATTATTAACTCCATTCTCCATTAATTCTAGCATTTCTCCTGTTAAGAACCAACCTTCACCAGTTTGGTTTCCAAGAGATAATATTTCACTTGCCATTTTACCAAGGTGCTTAATATCTGATGGTGCATAGAATCTCTTACTGTCTTGTAGTGCTTGTACCACTGCTTTTCTAAAGTTATTCATATACCAAATAGCTACTTCTCCAAAGAACTTACTTGTCTTACTTCCAGCCAGATGTGTTGCTTTAAAATGACTGTCATAAGCACTATAGAAGAAGAAATCTAGTAAATCTGGCATTACAGCTTCTGCACCCTCTTCTTCTAGAACCTTAACTACATCATTGTTAGCTGTTGGATGGAACTTAACTAGGATTTCACCTACAATACCAACCTTAGGTTTTACTATATCAAGAAGCTCTAATTCATCAAACTCCTTAACAATTGCTCTTACATTTTCTTTAAATTCTCTCATGCTACCACTTATAACATTATCAATAGCTGCTTTTTCCCACTTAGCATGTAAAGCATCTGCAGAACCCTTAACTTTTTCATAAGGACGAACTCTATAAAGTACTCTCATGAATAAGTCTCCATACACTAATGCCATAAGTCCTTTATTAACCATCTTCAAACTTATATTAAATCCAGGCTGCTTTTCCATTCCTGCTGGATTCATTGATATTATTGGAATATTTTCAAAATTAGCTTCTCTCAAGGCTTTTCTTAAAAATCCAATATAGTTTGTTGCTCTACAACCTCCGCCTGTTTGACTAATAATCACTGAAGTATTATTCAAATCATATTTGCCAGATTTTAAGGCTTGGATAAGTTGTCCAACAACCAAAATTGATGGATAACAAGCATCATTATTTACATACTTTAGGCCTTCTTCTACAGAATCCTTATCAGTAGGAAGTACTACGAAATTATATCCTAAAGAAGTAAATGCATGCTGAACTATATTAAAATGAATAGGAGACATCTGAGGAACTAAAACTGTATGAGTCTTCTTCATCTCTTTAGTAAATACAGGTCTATTGTAGCTTAAATCATGCTTAGTTGGCTTATAGTTATTCTTTTCTCTCTCTTCTATAGCTGCTTTTAGTGATCTTAATCTAATCTTTACAGCTCCAAGATTATTTACCTCATCTATTTTAAGAACAGTATATATTTTACCATACTCATGTAGAATTTCTTGAACTTGATCTGTTGTTACAGCATCCAAACCACATCCAAAAGAGTTTAACTGAATAAGCTCTAGGTTATCTTGAGTTCTTACATAAGATGCTGCATCATATAATCTTGAGTGATATGCCCATTGATCCACTATTCTTAATGGTCTCTTTATATTACCTAAATGAGCAATACTATCCTCAGTCAATACAGCCATATCAAATCCAGTAATTATATCTGGAATACCATGATGTATTTCTGGGTCTACATGATAAGGTCTTCCTGCAAGAACAATACCCTTTTTGCCTGTTTCCTTTAAGTATTGAAGAGTTTCTTCGCCCTTCTTTCTTATATCACGCTTGTAGTTATTCTTTTCTTCCCACGCTAAATCTACAGCTTTTTCAACTTCTACCTTAGTTACATTAAATTCTTGTAATTCTTCATAGATTCTGCTTGCTAAAACTTTTTTATTATTTAATGAGAAGAATGGGTTTTTAAAATTAATATTCTCCTCTTTTAATATATCCATATTATTCTTTATAACTTCTGGATAAGAAGTTACCATTGGACAATTATAATGATTGTCAGCTTGTTGTTGTTCTAATTCCTCATAAGCTACGCATGGATAGAATATAAATCTAGCTCCTTGCTCAATTAAAGACATAATATGTCCATGAACTAATTTTGCTGGATAGCAAGCTGATTCTGATGGTATAGTTTCTATTCCCTTCTCATATACAGCCTTTGAAGATATAGGAGATAATTGTACTCTAAACCCTAGGTTTGTAAATACAGTAAACCAAAATGGATAATTTTCGTACATATTCAGAACTCTAGGAATTCCAACTACTCCTCTAGGTGCATCTTCTAATTTAAGTGGTTTATAACCAAAGGTTCTTCCTAATTTATATTTATATAAGTTTGGAACTTCAACTTTCTTTTTATCAAGTCCTAAGGCTCTTTCACATCTATTACCAGTTATATGACTTTCTCCGTTAGAGAATTTGTTTACTGTAAGCATACAGTTGTTACCACAAAGGCCACATCTTCTCATTTCATTATCAAAAGTAAAATCATTTAGCTCATTTTGCTTTAATAGCTTGCTTTCACTATTTCCATCCCAGTTTTCATGAGCGATAATACTTGCTCCAAATGCTCCCATAAGTCCTGCAATATCAGGTCTTACAGCCTCTCTTTGAGATATTAATTCAAAGCTTCTTAAAACAGCATCATTATAGAAGGTTCCACCTTGAACAATGATTTTTTTTCCCATCTTCTCAGGCTCTCTAATCTTTATAACCTTAAATAAAGCATTTTTTATTACTGAATAAGATAACCCTGCTGAAATATCACCTACAGTAGCACCTTCTTTTTGTGCTTGCTTAACCTTAGAATTCATAAATACAGTACATCTTGATCCAAGATCTACTGGAGCCTTTGAACGAAGTGCTTCTTGTGCAAAATCCTCAATTTTAACATTCAGTGATTTTGTGAATGTTTCAATAAAAGATCCACAACCAGATGAACATGCTTCGTTAAGCATTATGTTATCTATAACCCCATCCTTAATAATAAGGCATTTCATATCTTGTCCACCTATATCCAATATAAAATCTACACCAGGTAAAAACTCATTGGCAGCTTTATAGTGAGCTATAGTTTCAATTTCTCCTAAATCTATATGTAGGGCTGCTTTTATTAATGCTTCTCCATAACCAGTTACACAACTATTTACTATCTTAGTGTCCTTATTTAACTTTCCATATAATTCTTTAATTATTTTTATACATTTATTTAGTGGATTTCCTTCATTACTACCATAATGAGAATATAAAAGTTTATTATCCTCACTTATTAATGTTAACTTTGTAGTCGTAGAACCAGCATCAATACCAAGGAAAGCATTTCCTTTATATGTAGCTAAATCTTGTGTTTCTACCTTTGTTGATTCATGTCTTTGTTTAAATTCCTTATATTCATTTTCATCTTTAAATAAAGGAGCCAATCTTTCCACATCTTTAACTTCTATATCATTTAAAGATTTAGCCTTAGTATTCAAAACTTCATAGCTGATTACCTTACTATCCTTTGATAATAAAGCTGCTCCCATTGCAACATAAAGTTGAGCATTCTCTGGGAAAATAATTTCATCATCTTTAAGTTGTAAAGTTTCAATAAATCTTTGTCTAAGTTCAGACAAGAATGATAATGGACCACCTAAAAAGGCTACTTTTCCTCTGATTGGCTTTCCACAAGCAAGTCCACTAATAGTTTGATTTACTACTGCTTGAAAAATAGATACTGCTATATCTTCTTTCTTCGCACCTTCATTTATTAGTGGTTGAACATCTGTTTTAGCGAAAACACCACATCTAGCTGCTATTGGGTAAACTGTTGTATGCCTCTTTGACAATTCATTTAATCCTAATGCATCAGTCTTTAATAATGATGCCATTTGATCTATAAATGCACCTGTGCCCCCTGCACAACTTCCATTCATTCTTTGCTCTATATTATTTTCAAAATATGTTATCTTTGCATCTTCCCCACCTAACTCAATAACTACATCAGTTTGTGGTATAAGAGTTTCTACTGTTTTGGTACAAGCAATTACTTCCTGTGTAAATTCAACGTCTAACCACTTGGATACAGATAAACCACCTGATCCTGTAACATTTATAGTGATATTGTCTTCCTTAAATTCATTGTAAGCATTGCTGATTAACTCAATAATAGTACTTTTAATATTTGAATAATGCCTTGTATATTTTGAATAAACAATGTTGTTTTGTTCATCCATAATTACCAACTTAACAGTAGTGGACCCTACATCAAGTCCAAGATGTAACAATCTCATTAAATTTCCTCCTTGCGAAAATATATATACTTATATATCTAATTATCTCTTTTATATTATAAACTTTATTTATAATTTTACAAGTTGTATGACTTTACATTTTGAATATTAAATGAAATTTATGTCAATTATATTGATAAAGACGTTATTTGCTCACTAATTTGTATTGTTTATTGGGAGGTATTATGAATTTTTTTTCTGAAGGAAATGAACAGTATTTAAAACAAAACTATGAAGAAGCTATTAAATTATATAAAAAGGCTATTAAAGAGAAAGAAAATGAATCTAGCTCACATTATAATCTAGCAGTATGCTTAATCAAGCAAAAGAAATTTGATGAGGCAATAGTAGTTCTACATGAAGCATTAAAATTATCAACAAACTCAAAATACTTTTTCAATTTGGCCTATTGTCATATGCAACTAATGGATTATAAAAAAGCAATTAGATATTTTAATATAGCTTGGGCATTAAATTATTCTGATGATGATTGTAGAAAAGCTATTGCTGTGATAATGAAAACAAAGAATTTGTTTTAACACTCATTAAAAATTAAATATGTTTGAAAAATTAATTGAACTGTACATTGAAATTTATATTTATATTATATTTCAACGTACAGTTCTTGTATTTTACCACTCACCAGAAATTTCTTCTGCTTTATGATCTCTATCAAATTTTCTACTATCAAAATAGTTTCCAGCTTTATAAAAAGTAGAATCTACATTTATCCACACCTTTTCATCTGCAAGATAGACTTGATTCCATGCATGCCCTACCCATTCATAGCCATTAAATCCTTTTCCAGTGATCAATCTAACCTTTAGGTTATCACTTCTACACATCGCTACATATAGACAAGCATAATCAAAACATATACCTTTTCTTTCACTAAATGCAGGTATTGCTCCTGAATCAGTTACATTGCCACCATTCAGCACCAAATTCGCCTTGTTATCATCATAAGTAATGTTATTTCCAATCCAATTATATATAGCCTGAGCTTTTTCCCTATCAGATGATCTACTTTGAGCTAATGACCTTGCTAAAGCGTTAATACTTGAATTACTTTTTATTCCTTGATCCAATGTAACTCCATTGTAATATACTATTCTATAAGGATTAGCTTTATTTATAGATTGGCTATCAACATTTTGAGAATTTTTATCTAACTCTACTACCTTTATCTTAAGAGAATTATTTAAGATTCTTGGTAACTGACTGATAAAACTGGACTCATAAACTGGATTAATAACCCCATTTTCAACTATTTTATATATTGCACTTTTATTAACGTCAAGCTTAGGTAAATTTGACGGCCAATATTTTAGTCCTAAATTAATAACTAATGATGCAATTATAACATAAATTATCGCATTAGGAATCGAAAATAAACTACCAATTAATCCTTTTACTGCATTACCTCTAGTTTTTGAGAATGACTCTACTCCATTCAAAAAAGGAAACATTATTAATGAATTGATTGCATATAGTATTCCCTTTAATACATAATAAATTGCTGTAAAAACAATAAAAAATGAAAGTAGAAAAAATACTTTAGGATATCCATAAGATACATTTTTTAATGCAGAGAAACTGCTCAAAAACTCCATTACATTATTTATAATCAAGCCCTTATCCACACAAAATAAACATATTATTCCTGCAAGTATCAATATCACATTCTTTTCAAATCCCCATAATCCTCTTTTAGCATTAAGAGAATCAAACTTATTAAAATATCCTAGAATTAAAGGAACAACAAATATTACGGCAAGCAGTATATCAACATTGTTATTCATATTCCTCATTTACTACCTTTCTAATTATTCTATTAATTAAATCGAAATCATATCCTTTTGAAGCCAGAAATCTAAATATTTTTTGCTTTATAAGCCTAGAATCTGTTTCTCTTTTTATCAATATTCTATATTTCTTTTCGCAAAGAGCTAACGCACCTTCATACTCATCTTCTTCATTTACGTTATTAATGGTTTTCGCAATAGTTTCCTCTGCTACCCCCTTTTGCATAAGCTTATACTTTATTTTATTTCTTCCTTCGTTTTTTATTTTATCTTTCACATACATAGAAGTATATCTTCTATCATCAATAAAATTATACTCTTTAAGAAAATCCTGCACTCTGCTTATAGTCTCTTGACTATATTCTCTCTCTATCAGCTTTTTCTCAATTTCCTTCTCAGTTTTGTACCCTCTTTCCAAGATTCTCAAAGTATAATTTTTGCATGATATATATTCTTCTTCTATTAATACTTCCCTAATATCCTCTATTTTAATCTCAGCATCTTTTGCAAGATTATATCTATAAACAAGTTCCATATCACAAGCAAAAGCAAAATTTTCATTAACGTAAATATTTACTCTTTTTTTATTGTTCTTTTGAACTTCAACTTTTGTTATCTTATTCATCTTCCCCGGATCCTCTTAATACATAAATAGTCGGGTCATTTATTACCCCTCTAGCAACCTTATAAATATCTTCTGCATTTAACTTTTCAAGTCTCTCCATATCTTTAAGAAATTGATATATATCTTCACCTTCTAAGCATTGGGTTAAAATATAACTTCCAAGATCGCTACCATCTTCAAAAGTAGATACTACAGCTGTCTTATGAACTTTCTTCATTAACTCAACAGTATTATTATCAAATACTATCTTCTCATTTTTTATGTTGTTTATGCAATTAAAAATTGCATCCAAAGTTTCATCAATTTTACTATCATCTACTGCTGTATAAATATATAGATTTTTAGCATTATGACTTAAATCTAAATCTGTATACACATCATAAACTAATCCTCTTTTTTCTCTTAGTTCTCTAAATAAAATTGAGTTTGCACTCTCTCCTAACTGATGATTCAATATTTTTAACGGCAATTCCATATTTCTATCTATTTCTAAGAATGAATATAAAATAATTATATTACTTTGCTCTATATCCTTTCTAGTTGAAGTAAATACTTTCGCCTTGTTTTTTTCCATTATAACAGTCCTGTCAATACATGATTTTCCTTGCCAATTTTGAAATTCGCCTTTAAGTATATTTACAACAAAATCATGTTCAAATGGAGATACTACTGTAATTATAGTATTATCTGGCGTATAATTTTTAGAATAAAACTCCAATATTTCTTCTCTAGTAAAGTTTTTAACTGTTTCTTCTGATCCTGCCACTTCATACCTAAGAGGGCTTTTTTCAAAAGCATGATAAAAAACTTTGTTAGTACTAAACTCTGCCACATCATCTTTAGAACTTCTTATTTCAGATATGACAACACCTTTTTCTCTCTCCATTTCTTCCTTATTAAATGTAGGATTCAATATCATATCACTTAGCAAATCTACAGCCTCTTTTGCCTCTTCTTTAAGACAGCATATACTAAATACAGTTGAATTGTAATTAGTATATGCATTATACTCTCCCCCTAAAAATTCAAGCTCTCTATTTAATGTTTCGTTATCTCTATTTTTAGTTCCCTTAAACATCATATGTTCAATAAAATGAGAAATGCCTCTATTTAAATTATTCTCATAATAAGCTCCTATTTTCACTCCTAAATTGATTGAAAATAATTCAGTGTCTTTTTTAATAGTTACTATCTTCAATCCATTTTCTAATTCTACAATACTCTTATCAAACTTTATATCTATCATTTAAAATCTCCCATCATACATTTCTAATTTTCATTCTATAATTATTCAGAGTCTATTTCAACTTAAATTTATTTATTAATTCTAGCCTATAATATACTTTTAATATACTATTTAATAACATTTTTCTGAAATAATCCGCCACAAACTGTACATTCACCTCTCTAATATATATAATATAAACATATTAGAGAGGTGAATTAATATGAAAGATACAATTTTAATTGCAGAAGACGAGATTAGAATTAGGCTTCTTCTTAGAGATTACTTAGTAAAAGAAAATTTTAATGTAATTGAAACCAAGGATGGTGCCGAGGCTATTGACGCTTTCACCAATCACAGCGTTACACTTATTATATTGGATGTAATGATGCCAAAACTTGATGGTTTCCAAGTCGCAAAATTTGTCAGAGAAAATTCTTCTGTTCCAATTATTATGCTTACTGCAAAAGCTGAAGAAGAAGACAAGTTAAGAGGATATGACCTAGGAATTGATGATTATATAACCAAACCCTTTAGTCCAAAGGTCTTAGTTGCAAAAATTAAAGCATTATTGAAAAGAACTGTTACAGAAAAGGATGCTGCCCAAGTTGATTTGAATGGACTTGTAATAAATAAATTATCACATGATGTAAAAGTAAATAATGAAACAATAAATTTATCACCCAAAGAATATGAACTGTTAATATACTTAATGGAGAATAATGGAATAGCATTATCTAGAGATAAAATTTTAGATAATGTATGGGGATTAGATTACTTTGGTGATATTAGAACTGTAGATACTAATATTAAAAGATTAAGAGAAAAACTTCAAGATAAATCCAATTATATTACTACGGTAAGAGGTAGTGGCTATAAATTTGAGGTGAAATAAATGAAATTTTCAAACATGAAATTTCTAAAATCATATAAAAATTCAATATCAAAAAGACTATTTTTAGTAACATTTACCTTTATCATTCTATTTATGGTTTTTTCGATGATATTTCAAATTTTCTTTTTCCATGATTTTTATGCTTCTAAGAAAAAGAATACCTTGATTCATAATATTGATAAATTTAAAAGTACTTATTCCTATAACATTAGTGATGATGCAACACTAACCAATGCACTTATTAAATTTGAAAGTTCAAACAACTCAAAAATAGCTATTTTAACCACAGGTGGCGGCATAAAATATTTAGTAGATAAAAATTCAAGCTATCAAAGAGAAACTGTAGACCTACTAATAGAAACTTTTAATAATTTATCTAGTAACCCTAACTTCATTCCAGATTTGCTAAGTTCAGATAAAACTTATGCTACTACTCTTGAAAAAGGAAATGTAGATTTAAAACATATAGTCTGTATATCCCCTATGTCAATGAGTTCAAAAAATGATAGTATAATTATAGCTATAACTTCTTATCAATCTATCAATGAAGCTAGTTCAATAATAAAAGAATTTTATTCTTATGTTTTAATAGTTCTATTGTTTCTTGGATTTATTTTAGCATTTATATATTCAAATATGATTTCAAAACCATTAATCGAAATAACAAAGATAGCTGGTAACATGTCAAAGCTTGATTTTTCTGCAAAGTGTCCTGAGTGCAGAGAAGATGAAATTGGAGATATCGGAAAAAGCTTGAACTTTCTTTCTAGAAATCTATCTAAAGCTCTTACCGAACTGCATGAAAAAAATATACAGCTTACTAAAGACATCGAACAGGAACGTAAATTAGAAAAAATGAGAAAAGAATTCATTGCTGGTGCTTCTCACGAGCTAAAAACTCCTTTAGGCATAATAGAGGGTTATGCAGAAGGACTAAAGGATGGTATAGTAGAAGGTGAAAGCAAAGATATATATTTGGACACTATAATTGATGAAGCCCATAAGATGAATAAACTGATTATGGATATGCTTGAACTTTCTAAACTTGAATCTGGTAATATAAAGCTTGATATTACCTCATTTAATTTAAAAGAGCTCATTGCTGATTTGCTTTCTAAGCATAAAAATAGCTTTATTAAAAACAAATTATATATCTCCTTTATTTTAAATGATATTTCATCTGAATATGTAAATGGAGATAGCTTTAAGATTGAAAGCGTAATTGAAAACTTTATTACAAATGCAATTAAATATACACCGGAAGGCGGAAATATAAATATTGCTCTTTCTGAAAATCAGGATCATATTTTCTTCTCCATTGAAAATACTGGTGTTCATTTAAAACCAGAAGATCTTGAAAAAATATGGGTTCAATTTTATAGAGTAGATAAAGCAAGAAGTAGAGCTGAGGGAAGTAATGGGTTAGGGTTATCTATAGTAAAAAATATATTAACCCAGCATAACAGTACTTTTGGTGTTACAAATACTCCCAAAGGTGTGCTGTTCTATTTTTCTCTTGATAAAACTAAGGAGGTTTAACCCTTGAGTAAAACAAAAATTATACTAAAAACTATGCTGAAACTTGTAGGTATAATTTTAGCACTTACCATTTTAGCATTCATATGTAAAATAATTGTATTCAGTAGAGATACTGTTTCTAATATAACTGTTCAAAATTCTATGGTGCAAAAGCCTATAACTCTTGAAAAAAAGTTACCTAACTTTGAAAATGCTGTTATGGCTTCATCAAATACTAATGATAAAATAAATAACAGTAGTAATGTGTCGCTCTTTTATGAAGGAAGAAAATTAAATATTAATACTCCAACGCCATTGATAAATTTAAGATATTACTTAGATCTTGAAGACTTTTTAAAAACTTCATCCATTAACTTTAGTAAAAAAGAAAATAAATATTATATTGATAACTGTATTGTAGACTTGAACTCTAAGACATTTAATTTAGCTGGAAAAACATATAATTTTCGCGGGCAAAACTTTGTAAAAGATACTAGAACCTATATATGCTTAAATGATATTGAGCATATTTTGAACTTACGTGATTATTGGGATAACGTTAATAAAAAGATATATTTATTTAAAGATAAAAAAAATATACATCTTGATAGTACATCTATAAAAACAACAGGACCAGTAGCACTAATTAGATTTGAGGATGTTGCTTCTACTTCTAGTACTGGAAATAATGAAGACTTAGAAAAGTTTAAAATTATGGGCGATTATCTATATGAGAATGGAATAAAGTTTAACATCACTTGGGTACCAAGATATAAAAATCCTGGAGCTGGTATTGATAATGACCTCCTAACTCATAGTACCATGACTAATGCTCAATTTATAAATACTCTAGATCATCTAATATTTAGAGGTGCCACTATAGGTCTACATGGTTATACTCATCAACACGGCAATACTACCAGCACTGTAGGTACTGAACTTGATAGTAAAAATAACACTACTCCAAAAGAAGTACAAGCTATAGCTGAAAATGGATTAAAGGTTGCTAATACATTTAATATACCAGTAGCCTTCTTTGAAAGTCCGCATTATCAAGCAACAAGAACTCAACAAAAAATTCTTGAAAAGTACTTTCGTATACTCTATGAGCCTGTATCTGGTTATTGGAACCTTAACCCTATGAAGACAAGCACCACCTTATATGTGCCTGCACCTTTAGGTTATGTACAGGATGAACACGGTGAAGCCTTAGCTAAAAAAATAAGGAAAAATTATAGTTTCATGCTAACAAGCGTTTTCATTCATCCGTTCAAAGAATTAAAGTTTATTAAGTTAAAACCAGTAGACTCCACAGGGTATTGTGATTATTCTTACGAGAATAATACCCCTGTAAAAAATATTGTTAAGGCCTTGCAAGATACAAAGCACGTTACAATATCTGTGGATAATTTGCTTAAGAAATAAGCAATATCTAAAAATAGGAATGAAATTTAGTGAAATTTCATTCCTATTTTACTCTCTTCTAAATCATGCCACCATCAACTGTTATAATTTGTCCCGTAACATAACTTGATTCATCACTACATAAAAAAGATACTACCTTTGCCACTTCCTTTGTATCTCCAAACCTATCCAATGGTATCTCCTGCTCTAAGTTCATTCTATCTGTCTCATTCATCCATTTATTCATCTCTGTATCAATAACTCCTGGTGCTACTGCATTAACTCTTATCCCAGAAGGACCAAGTTCTTTAGCTAAAGCTTTTGTAAATATGTTAATTCCACCTTTAGTAGCTGAATATAGCACTTCACATGAAGCACCTACATTGCCCCAAATAGAAGATATATTTACTATACTGCCCTTTTTCTTATCTATCATCTTCTTTACAGCAAACTGAGATAATAATATGCTTCCAGTTAAATTAGTATTTATCATCTCATCAACTTCTGATTTACTTGCGTCCATAAACAGGCCTACCTTGGAAATTCCTGCATTATTAATAAGTATATCCAAATTACTTTGCTTACTTATTATGACATCATTAAAGTTTTCAATGCTTGAATAGTTATTTAAATCTAATGGACATGCTTGCAAAAAATATCCTTTTGCTTTTAACTCTTTCACTAAACTTTTAGCTTTTTCTTCATTATTATTATAAGTAAAAATAACAAAAGCTCCTTCTTCACATAAAGTTCTTACAATAGCCTCTCCTATTCCTCTTGATCCTCCAGTAACTATTGCTATCTTTCCTTCTAACCTTGCCATCATTCAATCTCCTTATTTCAATGTATCTTTAATAAATCTCTCAGAATTTTTATAGAATAACTTCTCAATAAAATCTTCTTTATACCCTTTTTGTTCTAAAGCATTAATTAATTTATACATCTCTCCTGGATTATTAATTTCCACTTCATTTTCTATACCATCAAAATCACTGCCTAGCGCTATTATATCCTCTCCACCAACATTTACAATATGTTGCATATGATTTACTATATCCTCAATAGCTGTTATCTTTTTGGTTCCAATGAATTCAGCACAATAATTAAGTCCCATTATTCCACCATTATTTCCTAAGAGCCTTATCATTTCATCAGTAAGATTTCTTGGATGATTTGTAATACTTCTAGAATTAGAATGACTTGCTAAGATTGGAAACTTACTATTTTGAATTACATCATAAAAACCTCCATCTGAAAGATGTGAAACATCAATAGCAATCCCTAACCTATTCATTTCAGTAATTAAATCTATCCCAAATTCTTTAAGACCTTTATTAATAAAGTTCTTATTCCGACTGGGATAGCCTATTTCATTCTCATAATTCCAAGTTAAGGTTATTAGGCGTATCCCCTTTTCATAGGCATCATAAAGATTATTTATATTTCCATCAAGCACAGCTCCTTCTTCTATTGTAAGAAAAGCTGATATTTTACCTTCATTTCTATTCTTATAGAGATCTTTTATATTTTTAGCAAGAGCTATTTCACTATTTTTGTTTACTTCCTCCATAAACTTAGCATACATTTTCAAAAACTCATCTCTTGCTTTGCATTTACTAGATTCAATAAAAAAAGCAAAAAATTGAGCCATTGCATTACCTTTTTTTAATTTTTCTATGTCAACTGAAAAATCATTTTTTCTTAATTGCTTATTCTCATAATATATTCTACTTGGTACATCACAATGTAAATCTATAAATTCCATATCTTCTCCTTCTCTGCTAACAAAATAACTAAACTAATTCAGCAAATTAAAAAGAGGCCTTCCACATCAGTAAGAAAACCTCTCCAAAATATTATAAAGCGTCTGCTAAAATGTACAATCCATCTTCCTCAATTACAACTCCATCTTCTAGCAGCCTATCTAATTCACCATTTAGCTTTTCATTACTCTGATTATCTTTGTTAAACTTATTGGCTAGATCAAAATAACTAACCTCTTTAAATTCCTTTATTTCATTAAATAAATTCACAATAAAACCTCCTATATCCTTTCTTCTCTCATTTTTATGGATATACAATATTATGTTTCCGATAATCTTATTAGAACTAAATAAAATTATATGAAAGTGAAAACATACAAAGAGATCTTACTGCAGACAAATCCTAATAAAGCACCTGCAAAAACATCTGTTGAATAATGTACATTTAAATAAACTCTAGATATCCCAATAAGAGATGCTAGAATGTATGCAACTATTTTAACACTAGGAAATAATACTCCTAAAACTCCTGCTGCTGCAAAAGAGGAGGCTGTATGCCCTGAAGGAAAAGAATATGTCATAGGTCTTTTAATTATAGTTTCCAAGGTAGCTATGCCTTGAAAAGGTCTCTGCCTTTGAAATATCCTTTTAATGATTCCCTCTCCTAAAATACTGCATAAAACTAAAGAGAATATTACTATTTCACCTTGTCTTCTTGTATGGGGGCGAATGAATAAAAATACAGCTATTACTATCCACATAGCTCCCAAATCTCCTAGCCCTGTTATAGATCTCATTATTCTATCTAATATAGGTCTATGAATTCTACTATTTATAAATTTAATGATATAATTATCTATTTTAAGAAAAGGTTTCATTTTTTCACCTCTCAATTACTGTAAAATTTAAATTACAGCCTCTTCTTCTGTGATTTTGGATTAGTGAGAAAGTATTTCAACTCCAGTTTCAGTTATTAAAACTGTATTCTCCCATTGAGCTGATAACAATCCATCATCTGTATATATAGTCCAGCCATTACCTTCATCTACATAAACTTCGTAGGTACCTTCATTGATCATAGGCTCCACAGTTAAAACCATACCTGGAACTAGCACCATATCTGTTCCTCTTTTGCCAACATGAGGTACAAAAGGTTCTTCATGAAATTCATTTCCAACTCCATGACCGCCTAAAGCTCTAACAACAGAATATCCATTTTTTTCAGCATGTTCTTGAACTGCTGCTCCAACATCCCCCAAGAATCCCCAAGGCTTGATTGCCTCAATTCCTTTTTCCATACACTCTCTAGCAACTCTTACAAGTTTCTCAGCTTTTTCTGATGCTTCCCCTATAATAAACATTCTTGAGGCATCAGAATAATATCCATTATATATTGTAGACACATCCACGTTTATGATATCTCCATTTTTTAATATTATACTTTCATCAGGAATACCATGACATACTTCATCATTTATTGAAGTACAAACACTCTTAGGAAATCCCTCAAAATTTAATGGAGCTGGTATTGCTCCTTGAGATACAGTATAATCATAAACCAATTTATCAATTTCAGCCGTACTCATGCCTTCATGAATTTCTTTTGCAACTAAATCCAATACCTCATTATTTATTTTTGCACTTTGTCTAATCCCCTCAATTTCTTCTTCATTCTTTATTATATCCCTTGGTGGAATTATACAATTTTGTGATTTAAGTTGTGCCAACCTTTCATCAAACTCTAAGTGACATCTCTTATATTTTAATCCACTGCCACACCAGCATTTACTGTTTCTGTCTATTATCATTTTCATCATCTCTTTCTTTCGCATTTTGTTTGTATGTATCTATTATAGCACAATATTTTTCATGATATATCTTATTATTGTCATTTATTTCATTGATTAATAATATAAAAATAAGAAGGGCTATTTTCAATAAAAATCTCCCTTCTTATCAATATACAAAATATACTTTATAAACTACTTATATAATGGATGTTTCTCACAAAGACTTTTTACTCTATCTCTAAGTGGTGACAAATCTCCATCTTTATTTGAAATAGCTTCATTTATTATTTCAGCTATTTCTTCCATATCTTCTTCCTTAAAGCCTCTTGAAGTTACGGCAGGTGTACCAATTCTTATACCTGAAGTAACAAATGGACTTCTAGTTTCATTTGGTATAGTATTTTTATTAGCTGTAATACCAATAGAATCAAGAAGATGTTCAGCTTCTTTACCTGTTATATCCTTGTTATTAAGATCTACAAGAAGTAAATGATTGTCTGTTCCATTAGATACTAATTTAAATCCTAAATTCTGCATTGCTTTAGCTAAAGCTGCTGCATTCTTAACTACTTGCTCTCCATATACCTTAAAGCCATCTTCTAAAGCTTCCTTAAAGCATACAGCCTTTCCAGCAATAACATGCATTAATGGTCCACCTTGAATTCCTGGGAATATGCTCTTATCTATATCCTTAGCATACTTTTCTTTGCAAAGAATTAATCCACCCCTAGGTCCTCTCAAAGTTTTATGAGTAGTACTAGTTACAAAATCACAGTATGGAACTGGTGATGGATGTAAACCTGCTGCAACAAGACCTGCTATATGAGCCATATCTACCATTAAATAAGCTCCAACTTCATCTGCAATCTCTCTAAATTTCTTAAAATCAATTACCCTAGGATATGCACTAGCTCCTGCTACAATTAACTTTGGCTTATTTTCAACTGCTAATCTTCTTACTTCCTCGTAATCAATAGTCTCAGTTTCACTATCTACCCCATATGCAATAAAATTATATAGTTTTCCTGAAAAATTAACAGGTGAACCATGGGTTAAATGACCTCCATGACTTAAATTCATGCCTAAAACAGTGTCTCCTGGCTCTAAAACTGCAAAATATACTGCCATATTAGCTTGAGCTCCTGAGTGTGGTTGAACGTTAGCATGTTCTGCCCCAAATAATTTCTTTACTCTCTCTCTTGCTAATTCTTCAACCTCATCAACTACATAGCAGCCCCCATAATATCTTTTAGCTGGATATCCTTCTGCATATTTATTTGTAAGGTATGATCCCATAGCCTCCATTACTGCCTTGCTCGTAAAATTTTCAGATGCAATAAGTTCAATGCCAAACTGTTGTCTGTTTTTTTCTTTCTCAATTAAATCAAATATTTCCTTATCTTCTTGTTCCAAAAAATCAAAATTCATTTTTCTAGCCCCCTTATTTAATCTTAATATCATTATAGTTATATAATTAGCATTTTTCAACATTATATTACACAAATATTTTTTGTGTGTTTATTAAACAAGGCATGCTGTGTTATAATACTTACGGAATATTATTTTTGCTAATAAAAGGAGCGCTTATACATGGATACTAATAAAGTATTAATAGTTGCCACATACGCTGGTCAGATTATTTTAGAAAGCGGCGGAGAGACTTATAGAGTAGAAGAAACTATAATAAGAATATGTAAAAATTATGGATTAAAGGACGCTGATAGTTTTGTAACACCTACTGGTATCATGTGTTCTGCTTTAAAAGAAAATTCAGAAAGCATATCAATAGTTAAAAGGGTTAAAAATAGAACTGTCAATTTAGAAAGAATAGATTTAGTAAATGATTTATCAAGAAGTGTAGAACTTCAAAATATGCCAATTGACACATTAAAAGAAGAATTGGATAAAATCGCAAACTCATCGATGTACCCTGCTTATATTGATGTTTTATTTTCAGCCTTAGCAGCTTCAGGTTTTTCATATATGTTTGGTGGAAATTTAAAAGACTTTTTTTGTGCTTTTTTTATTGGAATTGTTATAAAAGCCTTTGTGCATATGGCAAACAACTTAGCAATAAATGCATTTTTTATTAATAGTATCGGTGGTGCTATTGGTGCTTTTTTTGCATTACTATGTACTCACGAAGGCCTTGGCACTCATCTTGACACTATAATAATTGGAGCTATAATGCTTCTAGTTCCAGGTCTATCTATTACTAATGCTATAAGGGATACTATATCTGGAGATTTAGTTTCTGGTCTTGCAAGAGCTGCAGATGCTTTTTTAGTGGCATTGTCTATAGCTGTAGGGACTGGTTCTGTACTTAGTCTTTGGTTATATTTTTGGGGAGGTAAAGTATTATGATATTAGAAACTATTATTTCTACTTTAGCTACTTTAGGTTTTGGAATTATGTTTAATATAGGTAAAAAACATTTACTTTTTGCTTCCTTAGGTGGAGGACTTAGTTGGTTTGTATACAGAATTTTAGTACAAAACAGCTTCTCTGGAGTTTTAGCTATGTTTATTTCTGCTGTTATTTTCAGTATCTATTCAGAAATTTGTGCCAGAGTTTTCAAAACACCTGTTACAACATTTGTAGTTTGCGCGTTGATTCCTTTAGTTCCCGGTAGCTCTATTTATTATACTATGTATCAAGGTGTTCTTGGACATATAAATGCCTCTATGAACATGCTCACAAATACTTTATCTTCAGCAGGTGCTCTTGCTCTAGGGATTTTATTTGTTTCCACAATCACAAAACTTATTTTTGCAAAACATAAAAAAGCAGCTTAATAACATTGCATAATAAAAGGTGAACTTAAATTAAGTTCACCTTTTATTATATAATTTTTTGCAAATAAGTTTTCTCAAATATTCTATTTTAAAAACTTATTTACAGTTTTAATTAAATTCTTTACTTTTTCCTGCTCTTCTGGATCCTCATCTAAGCCTAAACAATTGTTAACATAATTTTCAATCACAAGACCGCCAACCTTATTTATTGCAGCCCTTATAGCAGCAATTTGAACCAAAACATCGTCACAACATACATTCTTATCAACCATTTTCTGTATGCCTTTAACCTGGCCTTCTATTTTTCTAAGTCTTAGCAAAATATCTTTTTGTAATTTTTCTTCTTCATCCATATTAGTTTGATTCCTTTGGTAAAACCTTTATTCCTAATTCACCTAATTGTTTTTCATCTACTATATTAGGTGCTTCTGTTAAATAGCAGAAAGCATTTTGATTCTTAGGAAATGCGATAACATCCTTTATGTTATCAGTTCCTGCAAGGAACATAATCATTCTATCTAACCCAAAAGCTAATCCGCCATGTGGTGGTGGTCCAAATTTAAAGGCTTGTAGTAAGAATCCAAACTTCTTCCATGCATCTTCTTCAGAGAAACCTAATGCCTTAAACATTCTTTGTTGTAATTCCATATCATGAATTCTTATAGATCCTCCACCTAGTTCTTCACCATTTAATACTAAATCATAAGCTTTAGATCTTACATTACCTGGATCTGATTCTATAAAGTCTAAATCTTCATCCATTGGTGCTGTAAATGGATGGTGGCAAGCCATGTATCTACCTTCTTCTTCACTGTACTCAAATAGTGGGAATTCAGTTATCCAAGTGAAATTAAATTCATTCTTATCTTTGATTAAATCAAACTTTTTAGCTAAATCTAATCTTAATGCACCTAGACTTTGGAAAACTACTGAATTCTTGTCTGCGACTATAAGAATTAAATCACCATTTTCTGCAGACATAGTACTTATTATTGAATTCATTTCTTCTTCACTTAAGAATTTAGCTATAGGTGATTTTATTCCATCTTCCTTAAGTTGTATCCATGCCAATCCCTTAGCCTTGTATGTCTTAACAAATTCACCTAATCTATCGATATCTTTTCTTCCCATAGAAGCTCCACCTTTTAAACATAGAGCTCTTACTGATCCACCTATTTCAACAGCATCTTTAAATACTTTAAATTCCGAACCTTTTACTGAATCTGTTAAATTAGTAATTTCCATACCAAATCTTAAATCAGGTTTATCTGAACCATACTTTTCCTCTGCTTCTCTAAAAGTCATTCTCTTAATTGGAAGCTTAACATCCACACCTGCTACTTCTTTAAATACATGAGCAATTAAACCTTCATTTAAAGCTATAATATCTTCTTGTTCAATGAAAGACATTTCCATATCCACTTGTGTAAATTCTGGTTGTCTGTTAGCTCTTAAGTCTTCATCTCTAAAACATTTTACTATTTGGAAGTACTTATCAAAGCCTGAAACCATAAGTAACTGCTTAAATAACTGTGGTGATTGTGGTAATGCATAAAACATTCCAGGATAATTTCTAGAAGGAACAAGATAATCTCTAGCTCCTTCTGGTGTAGATTTAGTTAACATTGGAGTTTCTATATCTAAAAATCCTTGTTGTTGTAAATAATCTCTTATTGATTTAGTAGTCTTATTTCTAATCATAAAGATTTTTTGCATATCTGCTCTTCTTAAATCTAGATATCTATACTTTATTCTTAAGTTTTCAGCTGTTTCTGAATTTTCTTTTATATCTATTGGTGATGGTTCTGCTTCAGAAAAAATCTTTAAAGATTCTCCCTTCAATTCTACCATTCCAGTAGGCATATTTTCATTTACAGATTCTCTCTTTACAATTTCACCTGTAACTGCTATACAGAACTCAGCTCTTAATTTTCCAGCTTTCTCAAAAGCTTCTTCATTTATTTTATCACCAAATACAATTTGTAATACCCCAGTTCTATCTCTTAAATCAACAAATTCAAGCCCCCCAAGGTTTCTTCTTCTTTGTACCCAGCCCATAACTGTTACTTTCTTTCCTATATGTTCTTCTCTAAGCTCACCACACATAATTGAACGTTTTAAGCCATTCAATGCCTCGCCCATCTTATATTCCTCCTATTTACTTTAAAATAATATTTATAATTTCATCCAAATTATCAAGATTAACTTGGATTTGCTCACCATCTGTCATTCTCTTCATCTGCACCATCTTAGTTCTTAATTCATCTTCACCAAGAATCATTGTAAATTCGGAGCCTATCTTATTTGCATACTTCATCTGTGCTTTCACACTTCTATTCATGTGATCACATTCACATTTAATTCCTCTTCTTCTTAATTCATTTGCATATTTAAAGGCATTTATATGACCTTCTTCTCCCATAGCTCCAATAAATAAATTATTGAATACTGGTTTAGGTATTTCTACTTCTTCTTTTTCTAGAACCATAAGTAATCTTTCAAGTCCTAACCCAAAACCTATAGCTGGCATTTCAGGTCCACCTAATTCTTCAATTAGTTTATCATAACGTCCTCCACCGCATACAGCTAAGCCGTTATTTAGTATTTCAAATACTGTTCTTGTATAATAATCTAACCCTCTAACAATATAAGGATCTATCTTGTATTCAATTTCCATTACATTAAGATACTTTTTAAGTTCTTCAAAATGATCACTACACTCTTCACAAATATAATCTAATATTAATGGTGCTTCTGCGCCTATTTCCTGGCATTTCTTTTCTTTGCAATCTAATATTCTCATTGGATTCTTTTCAAATCTAGATTTACATGTATCACAAAGATTATCATAGTTTGCTTTAAAATATTCCTTTAATGCATCATTATATTTTTTTCTGCATGTAGGACAACCAAGACTGTTTATATTTAAACTTAAATTATTTAATCCGAACTCCTTCAAAGCTCTTACTGCTAATGATATTACTTCTGCATCAATTGAAGCCTCCTTAGAACCAAAAAACTCAATTCCATATTGATGAAATTGTCTAAGTCTTCCTTTTTGAACATTTTCATATCTAAAAGCATCTGTAAAATAATACATTTTTGTTGGTTGTGCATCAGCATATAAGCTATTTTGTATGAAAGCTCTTACAGCTGGTGCAGTACCTTCTGGCTTTAAAGTTACACTTCTCCCACCTTTATCTTCAAAGGTATACATTTCCTTTTGAACCACATCTGTAGTTTCTCCTACTCCTCTTGTAAATAAGCTAGTGCTTTCAAACATTGGAGTTCTAATTTCTCTTATTCCATATTCAGCTGAAATTTTTCTTAATTTATCTTCAACATAATGCCATTTATAAGCCTCACTTGGTAACATATCCTTCGTGCCCTTAGGCATTTGTAACTTTTCACTCATGTAATAATCCTCCCTAAATTAATATAAAGAATTTAGTAGCTCTATTTTTCTTTGGATCATCTCATCAATTCTGTTAATATATTCTCTTACATCTTTAACATTTCCAAAGCGCTCTATTCTGCTCTCTTCTAAAAATACTATTTTTGATACTGCATCTGCTCCTAAAGCGATAATACTTTGAGTATCTTCTATCATCTCAATGTTATAAACACATTCCTTACCCTTTATAGAATACCCCAAATTCTCCATATTTCCAACCATATTTTTCTGTCTATACATGTAATATGGAGTCATATTCAATTTTCTAGCTAAATCTCCTGTCATTTTATACATATTAACTAACTCTTCTTGCTTTGCAATTGACACCTCATGTTTTAACACTATATTTTCATGCAATCTAGAAGCTCTTTTTATGCTAAGTCCATGTATAGTTAAACTATCTGGTGAAAGTTTCTCAATTTCTCTACAAGTATTTTCAATATGTTTTATTGTTTCATTAGGTAAGCCTACTATTATATCCATATTAATATTATCAAAGCCTAATCTTCTAGCTAGCAAAAACTTTTCTTTTATATCTTCTGGAGTGTGTCCTCTTCCAATAACCTTCATAGTATCTTCATTCATACTCTGTGGATTTATGCTAATCCTAGTCACGTTAAATTTCTTCATAGTATTAAGTTTTTCCTCTGTAATACTATCTGGTCTTCCACACTCAACTGTAAACTCTTTTACAGAATTATATTCTACAAAACTAGTATAAACTCTTTGCATTACATCATGAAATTGCTCGTTACTTACTGAAGTTGGAGTTCCTCCGCCAAAATAAACAGTTTCTATTTTTAGTTTCTTTTCTTTAACATATTTTGAAATGCTATCTATCTCTTTGTACAAAGCATCTAAATATGGATCAACTATCTTCTTACATCCTGCTATAGGATTAGCAGCAAAGGAACAGTACAAGCATCTTGTTGGGCAAAATGGCATACCTATATAAATAGAAACCTTTTTTTCATCTCTATTTACAAACTTACTTTCATTCTTTGCTACCTCTATACATAATTTAGCCTTTTCTTCACTTGCAAGATATGTATCATTAAAATAGTTAATAACTTCTGATTCTGTTTTTCCTTGTTCAAGAAGTTTTAATGCAATCTTACTTGGTCTAATGCCCACTAAAGTTCCCCAAGGATAATTATCCTTAGTTACATTTTTTAAAAATTTAAAAACTTCTCTCTTGATTTCTTCTTTTTTGTTTTCATCCTTAATCTTATAGTTATAAACTATATCGTCATGCTGTAGATTTATTTCATCTTCAATTTTAACTTTGTAATCTGCATCATTCTCCACAAATATAAGATTATCAAAAGTATAGAATATATTAAAAATCTGATATACTTCATATCTATAAGTCAAATCATTAAGATTTATTTTAATATCCATGTCTATCTCCTTAATTTAAGAAAGGATTGTTACTCTTCTCAAATGCTATTGTTGATTTTGGTCCATGACCTGGTAAAACAACTATTTTTTCTTCTAAAGTAAATAGTTTTTCTTCTATACTGCTTAAAATTTCTTCATAATTGCCACCATAAAAATCAGTTCTTCCTATACTTTCTCTAAATAAAGTATCTCCAGTAAATAATACTCCATCAACTAAAAAGCATAATCCTCCCTTAGTATGTCCAGGCGTTTCTATAACTTGAACTTCACAATTTCCAACCTTTATTTTTGTTTGCTCATTAATAAATTTAACTTCAGACTTTATCTCTCCAAATATCTCTATATGAGCCTCTATAGCTTTCATGTCTTCCTCTGCTATATACACTGGTATATTAAATTCCTGTACTAAACTGTCAACTGCGCCAACATGATCAATATGTCCATGAGTTAATAAAATAAACTCAGGCCTGATATTATTTGCATTCAGTTTTTCTATTACTTCCTCTCCGTCTGCACCAGGATCAATAATGAAACCTGTTCCGCTAGATTTTTCCATTACAATGTAGCAGTTAGCGCCATATATACCTAGTACCATAGAAAAAATATCTAACATTTCTATTCCTCCTAAAAACTTCTTTTACTGTCTAGTATCAACGTTACTGGCCCATCATTAACGATATTAACCTCCATATTTGCTCCAAATATGCCCGCTTCTACTTTTATATTTTCTTCCTTTAACATCTCTAAAAACTTTAAATAAAATCCTTTTGCTTCCTCTCCAGCTAAAGCATCCATAAAATTTGGTCTTCTACCCTTTCTGCAATCTCCATAAAGAGTAAATTGAGAAATTACTAATAACTCTCCTCCAACTTCCTTCAACGATAAATTCATCTTTTCATTTTCATCTTCAAAGACTCTTAAATTAATGATTTTATCCCTTATGTACTTTAAATCTTCTATAGTATCATCCTTTGATATACCAACCAGCACATTAAATCCTTTCTGAATTTCACCTACAACTTTTCCGTCTACCTTCACATCGGATTTTTTCACTCTTTGAACTACAGCTCTCATTTTTTACGCTCCTAGCTATTTAATCTATATACATCCAGTACACCTTTTAAATTTCTAATTTTTTTCATTAAGTTTTTTAACTTATCAACACTGTCAATAGAAATTTTAATACTCATAGTGGCTATATTGTTCTTTGCAGATTTAGCATTTAAAGATGTTAACTTTAAATTTGCATCAGTAATTATAGACATAATCTCTGCCAATAATCCTGTTCTATCCTCTGCTTCAACTTGAATTTCAGCAATATATTCCTTGCCCTTTGAAGTTCCCCAATTTACTTCCACTATTCTTTGGTTTTCTTCTTCAGACATAGATTTTAAGTTAGTGCAATCTTTTCTATGAACTGACACACCTCTACCTTTAGTAATATATCCTATGATGTCATCACCTGGCACCGGATTACAACACTTAGATAACCTAATCATAAGATTATCTACCCCTTTTACAGTGATTCCATAACCATCCTTACTATTAGTGTTGATTTTCTTTTCATTTTTTTGCATCTGCTCTTCAACAGACTTTAACATTTGCTCATTAGTTACGTGGTTTTCTTCATTAATTTCTTCTTTTATCCTTGAAATCAACGAAGAGGCTAAAAGCATTCCTGCCCCTACTGCTGCATATACATCCTCAATTGCATTAAAATTATATTTCTTCATAACTTTAGCAAATGCATCTGACTTATACAAATCAGCAAAATTAACTAACTGCTTTTTACTTTCTTTTTCAAGAAGGTCTTTTCCTTTTAATATATTTTCTTCTCTCTTACTCTTTTTAAACCATTGCTTAATTTTAGTTTGCGCCTGATTACTCATAGCAAAGTTTAACCAATCCATATTAGGGCCTTTTGCAATTGGAGATTTTAATATTTCAACTATTTCTCCTGTTTTCAACTTATAATCTAAAGTCACCATTTTGCCATTAACTTTAGCACCAACACACTTGTTTCCTACATCAGTGTGTATTCTATACGCAAAATCTACCGGGGTAGCATTTTTAGGCAAGTTAATCACTACACCTTTTGGTGTGAATACAAATATTTCATCTGTAAACATATCCATCTTGAAACCTTCCATAAACTCCTCTGGATTGGAGGTTTCTTTTTGCCATTCTAACATATCTCTAAGCCAAGTAAGCTTGTTTTCGAAGGAATCACCAGTGTTCGCTTCTGAAGATCCTGCCTCCTTGTACTTCCAATGAGCTGCAATACCATATTCAGCAGTTTTATGCATTTCAAAAGTTCTTATTTGAATTTCAAAAGTTTTTCCCTGTGGTCCAATTACAGTAGTATGAAGTGACTGATACATATTAGGCTTCGGCATAGCAATATAATCTTTAAATCTACCTGGTATCGGTTTATAAATTGTATGAACAATACCAAGAGCAGCATAACAGTCTTTAACTGTTCCTACAAGAAGCCTTATAGCTGTTAAGTCAAAAATCTGATCCAGATTTTTATTTTTGTTAACCATCTTTCTATATATACTGTAAAAATGTTTTGGCCTACCATCGATATCTGCTTCTATTCCTGACTTCTCCAAATTTTTTCTTAAATCTTCTATAATATTTTTTATGTACTCTTCTCTTTCGATCCTTTTTTCTGCAATTTGATTTACTAAATCATAGTATTCCTCTGGGTGTAGATATCTAAATGATAAATCTTCCAACTCCCATTTAATCGTAGAAATTCCAAGTCTATGTGCCAAAGGAGCGTAAATATCAAAGGTTTCCTTTGCTTTTTCTTTTTGCTTTTCTGAAGATTTATATTTCAACGTTCTTAAATTATGTAATCTATCAGCAAGCTTAATTATTATTACTCTAATATCTTTTGACATAGCTAATAACATTTTTCTAACATTTTCTGCTTGCTGCTCCTCCTTGGTCATATATTTAATTTGCCCTAATTTCGTAACGCCCTCCACCAAGTCAGCAGTTTCAGCATTAAACATATTTACTATATCTTCATAAGTATATTGAGTGTCTTCAATTACATCATGTAATAATCCCGCTACTATTGTATTGGTATCCATACCTAATTCAACAAGAATTTTTGCAACACAAACTGGATGAATTATATATGGTTCACCAGATTCTCGTTTCTGCTCTTTGTGCGCTTCATCAGCCAAATTATATGCTTTAGTGATTAAATCTATATCTACACTTAGATTATTTTCTTTTATTTTTTGGATTATACTATCTAGCATTGAATTACTCTCCTTATACATATTATTCTATTTAAAATGGCTGGTTAAGACAACCAGCCATACAATATGATTATATTACATTTATTTCTTTAAAGCAATAATTTATACATCATACTCAACAAGTGACATTACATCATACTTCTTAAGCTTATCTCTTCCATTTAATTCTGTTAATTCAATAGTGAAACCTAAAGTAACAACTTCTCCACCAGCTTCTTCAACTAACTTAGCAACAGCTTCAATTGTTCCTCCTGTGGCTAACAAATCATCAATAATTGCAACTCTTTGTCCTTTTTTAATAGCATCCTTGTGAATTTCTAAAGAATCTGTACCATATTCTAATGCATAATTCATTCTAATTGTTTCAGCCGGTAACTTTCCAGGCTTTCTAACTGGAACAAATCCAAGTCCCATAGCATAAGCTACTGGAACTCCAAAAATAAATCCTCTAGCTTCTGGTCCTACAATAACATCGATTTTTTTATCTTTAAGATATTCAACAAATGCATCAACAGATTGTTTAAATGTTTCTCCATCACCAATTAATGTTGTAATATCTTTAAAGCTTATCCCCTCTTTTGGAAACCCTTCAATAACTCTTATACTTTCTTTTAAATTCATTGTTATTCCTCCATTTTAAAATATTCACTAAACTAATTTAACTTTTTAATTGTTACACCTTAATTTGCTTTT
This sequence comes from Clostridium sp. TW13, assembly GCF_024345225.1. Lineage (NCBI taxonomy): Bacteria > Bacillati > Bacillota > Clostridia > Eubacteriales > Clostridiaceae > Inconstantimicrobium > Inconstantimicrobium mannanitabidum. The sequence continues at coordinate 1,383,137 of NZ_BROD01000001.1, read as the reverse complement.
CTTAAATATTTAACAATCTGCTCTGCCCTATCCTTATCATCTGTAGTTAATAATTCCACTACTATTCTTGCATTATCTTTTTTACTCACCACATTAGATATAGGTGTTAGTACTCTAATTATATCCCATATAGTGCTAGAATTTATTTCATTAATATTGTAACTACTCATGATAGCTCTTAATCCATAGTTATCCGTAGTCTTAAGGAAATGCTCGCCTTCCTTAAGAAAAACTCCGTTTTCTCCTTGGCTATTTATATCTTTGCACATCGTACCTAACATTATTAAATCAAGATATCTATTTATACTGTTCATATTATAATAAATAGCTATTGCTTGCATAAGCTTAAAAGTTACACCACTATTAGATAAATCCTTGTACCTGTAAGAACAATCCTTCTCGCTAGGATTAATATAAATTATGTCTTTATCATTTGTTACCTTTTTATTTTCAATAACAATGCTTTCAATTCCTAAACTTTTGCATAATTCAACTTCTAAATTAGATTTAAAATTCGCACCTACAGCTATTAGCAATTCTGCGCCTAAAAAATGAATATAATTTTTTATTATCCTATCCTCTATGGTATGAGTTACATCATTGGAATCATCAATATAATACTCTACATCTGCATTTAAGTACTGCAAAATAAGAAGCAGTGATGAAACTCCACAAAGACTATCCACATCACATCCACCATAAATAACTATTTTCTCTCTATGATTAATTGCTGCAACCATTCTTTCTATTGCTCTATTCATATTTTTAATTATAAATGGATTATATCCACTTATGTAGGTAGGATGATAAATGCTTTCCCAAAATTTTGACATAACTAACTCCTCCATAAATTTAGAAACCATTTATTATTATAATTGAATTCTTTTTCTTTTACAATAGAGAATTACTAAAAGGGTAAAAACACTGAAAATCATCCAGTATTTTTACCCTCTTTCATAATAGAATTATTTATTTGCTACTTGTTTTCTCTTCCTAATAATTACCCAAATAGGTGATGCTATAAATATTGAAGAGTATGCTCCTGAGAAAATACCTATCATAAGTGGGAAAGTAAAATCTCTAATAGTAGGAACCAAGATAAATACTGAAGTTATTGCTATTAATATAGTCATTGAAGTATTTATTGATCTTGTTAATGTTTGATTAACTGAAAGATTGGCTACTTCCGCTACATCTAGACTCCTCTTATTCTTTTCATTTTCTCTTATTCTATCAAAGATAACTACAGTATCATTCATTGAGTACCCAATTATAGTCAAAATACCTGCAATAAATGCACTATTAACAGGTACATTAAATACTGAATAAACTGCTAAAGTAATCAAAACATCATGTATTAAAGCAACTACTGCTGCGATAGCATATTCATATCTAAATCTTATAATTACATATACCAACATACCTACTATTGCAATTAGTAAAGCTTTAACAGCATTTTTTGTTAATTGTTCTCCTACTGAAGCTCCAATTTCATCTTGAGATTTTAAGGCTTTATCTGTCAACTTATATTTATCCTTCAAATCTTTCATTATGCTTTGTACTTTTGCTGAATCCAATTCATTAGTTTTTGCCTTAATTTCTAGCTGAGTATTTTCTAATGTATTAGTGACAGCATTTGGAGAATATTTTTTAACTATCTGATCTACCTCTGCCTTATTGATTGCCTTACCGAAGTCTATAGTAACTTCAGTTCCACCTCTAAAATCTATACCAAAATTAAGACCGCCTCTTGCAATGCCAAAGCCAATTCCAATTAAAATTAGTATTGCTGATATAGTAAACCATACTTTTGTTCTATCTATGATTTTAAGCATTTCACTTACCCCCTCTTAACTCTAAAGTATGATGGTTTCTTAAGCCAACCAGCGCTTAGAGCTAACTTGATGAATAATTTAGTAACAACTATAGCTGTAAATAAACTTGTTACTGTACCAATTAGTAAAGTAAGTGCAAAACCTTTCACTGGACCTGTACCTAAGAAATATAATATTAACGCGCATATTATTGATGTTAAATTCGCATCAATAATTGATGCCATTGCATGATCAAATCCTAATTTTACTGAAGTTGCAATAGACTTACCAGCCTTAAGCTCTTCTCTCATTCTTTCAAATATAAGTATATTTGCATCTATTGCTGTACCTATGGTTAAAATGAATGCTGCAATACCTGGTAAAGTTAATGTAGCATGTACTCCCTTGAAGATATATAGTACAAGTACTGTATATAATGTTAAAGCTAAACAAGCTAAAACTCCTGGGACTCTATAGAATAAAATAATGAATGTAAAAATTATAACTAAAGCAAGCGCTCCTGCTAATAATGCATTTGGTAACGCATTTTCTCCAAGTTGAGCTCCTACTGTTTTAACTGAAGCTGCTTTAACTGGATATGGGAATGAACCAGCATTTATAATATTAGCATCTGTCTTTGCTTGTTCCATTGTTTGATAAGAAATCTTAGCACTTCCTCCAGTTATAGGTTCATCAACTGTTGGACTAGAAACTTCTTTATCATCCATATAAATAGAGATTTTTTGTCCTACAAATTTAGTTGTTGCATCTGCAAATTTCTTCTTTCCAGAATTATTAAGTTCCAAGCCAACTGCTGGCTTACCTGTTGTGCTATCAGTATAAGTGTTAGCTTTCTTTACATCTTTACCTGTCAACACTACATTGCCATTTGGATCTTTAAAAGTTAAATTACCACTCTTAGATAAACTTTCAACTATTTTTGATGAATCGTATTGTCCCGGAATATCAACACGTATTCCTTTGTCTCCTTCTTTTGTTACAACAGTTTCTGCTGCACCATTAGAATTTACTCTTAATGATATAAGTTCTTTCATAACGTCCCTGTCAGCTTCTGTTATCTTATCCGCCTGAATTTCCATTAAAACAGATACTCCACCTTGTAAGTCAAGTCCTTTTGTAATTAGCTTGTCAAAAGATTTAAATTCATATTCATTTGCTCCTGAACCTATTTTAAATCCATTAAAACTGGCAAACGCGAAAAAGGCAATCAATACAAAGCACACGATTAATATTACTGCGCTTCTTACTTTTGTTTTCATCTTTATCCCCCTCTGTAAAATTCTCCTATCTCTTATTCTCATTAGGTATTATAATATTTTTCTCATTTCTTGTCAATTATTGTAAAGCTTATTCTGATTGTTGCGCTTTTAAGGCTATAGCGCACTCAATTCTCTTTTTCTGTAACTCACAACCTATTTCATATGGAATATGTATGTCTCCATTGAAATTGAAGTTATTAGCTTGGCATCCACCACTACAGTAGAATCTTGCCCAACAGTCCCTACATTTTGGTTTATTGTATATATGAGCATTTTTAAAGTTATCTACTATATCTTCTTTTATTTCGTCATCAAATATAGTTCCTAATAAAAAGTCCTTATTTCCAACAAACTGATGGCATGGATAAACTTCGCCATCTGGAGTTACTGCTACATATTCATGTCCTGCACCACAACCTGATATCCTTTTATACACACAAGGACCACCATTTAAATCAATATTGAAGTGATAGAATTTAAATTCATTGCCTTCTTTTCTTCTTTTCAACATCTCGTGATATAATTTTTCATATTGCTCAAAAATTTGAGGAATATCCTCTTTTCTAAGTGAAAGCTCATGTTCATCTGGCAATACTACAGGTTCTACAGATATTTCCTTGAACCCTTCATTTGCAAGCGCCATTATATCTTCAAAGAAATCTGTATTGTTTCTTGTAAATGTTCCTCTAACATAATATTGCTTAGATTTGTCTCTACGAGAAATCATATCCTTTATTCTAGGAAGTATTCTATCATAGCTACCTGAACCATCAATTCTAACTCTTACTGCATCATTAACAGATTTTCTACCATCAATAGATAAAACTATATTTCCCATATTCTTATCTAAATATTCCATCTTTTCTTCATCTAATAATGTGCAATTAGTAGTCATTGTAAATCTAATATTTTTCTTATATATTTTTTCTTGTTCTCTTGCATAGTCTACAATTTCTTTTATAGTATCAAAAACCATTAATGGTTCTCCACCAAACAAGTCTACTTCTATATTCTTTCTTGGGCCTGATTTTCTAATTACATAATCAATAGCCTTTTTTCCTATTTCTGCAGACATAGGCTTCCTGCACCCTTTGTATTCTCCTTCATCAGCAAAGCAGTATTTACATCTTAAGTTGCAATCGTGTACAACATTCAAACATAATGCTTTTACATAATTTTCTGATTTATCGTTCATCGCTATATCCTCATATAAATCCTCTGAATATAGCATTCCTTCTTCTTCTAGTTCTTTTAAATCTAAATATGCTTCTTCAAGTTCCTTAACATCATATTTATCTTTTAGTCTATTTATTATTTCATTCTTATCTTGAAGTTTATCTACTGTATCTAACATATCATAAATTAGCTCGTCTACAATATGCAAGCTACCTGAATTAACATCTATAACATAATAACTATCATCAAGACAAAACTTGTGAATTAGCGCCACTATGAAAATCCTCCTAACTTAAGTGTGGCAGTAACATATGTCACTGCCACCATTTTTATTTCATTCTATGTGATTTAGTTTTCACACGCTAAGTTTGCAACAGTACAAGATGTTTTACATGCTGATTGACATGAATTAGCACATTCTTTACATCCTGGTTTACAAAGGCTGTTCTTTAAAGAAGATTTGTTTATTGTTTTTATGTGTTTCATTTCCATACGCCTCCATTCTTTTATTGTACATGGCAATTATACCATAATCATTTGTCAAATTAAAGATTTTTTTAAGTATTAATTCCTAGCATTCCAGAAAAGAACCCTACAGCTAAAGCAATAATTAATCTGTAGAAGTCATATAATACAAAAGAAACTTTTTCTTTTAAGATCATTGTAAAAATAAAAAGAATAATATAATATAACAATCCTAAAATAAGACCAACAAGCCAGCCTCTTTCTTGATTTTTCTTAGCGCTGTATATAGCACCTACAAAAATACTAATACAAGTAATTATTACCCAAGCTATCCCTAATGCCTTTAGATTTACATCTTTCACCATCATTATTAAACTCAGTATAAATACACCAATAAGTGTAATCAAAATAGACCTTAATAATCCTTTGAATATGTTTACCATTATTCCTCTGTGCTCCATAAAAACACCCCCTATGTTTAAAATCTATGCACATAGGAGGTATTTTATAACTATATAAAACTTCTTTAATTAGCTTATTTATCTTCCTTTTTAGCTTCTTTATCTTCTTTTTTAGTTTCTTTATCTTCTTTTTTAGAAACTACAGTCGATATGGCTTGTTTTGTAAATCTAAGTCTTACTCTATCGGGACCTGATTCTAAAACTACTTCGTCTTCTGTGACATTTATAACTTTACCAACTAATCCCCCTCTTGTTACTACCTTATCATTTACTGATAAACTATCAAGAGTTTCTTTATATTTCTTCTTTCTTTTTCTTTCAGGGATTAATACTATAGCATAAAATATCCCCATCATTGCTACTATTATTAATAATTGAACTAATAATTCAGATGGCATTCTAAACATCCTTTCTTTTTTAAATTTTTATTTATAGTTAGGCTTTTACTCCCCATTCCTCATGCTTCTGTGCTTTAAAGTCTTGGAAGTATCCCCCATCTATTGCATTTCTGATATCCTCCATAAGTTTATTATAGAAATAAAGATTATGAAGTACACATAGTCTCATTGCCAACATTTCCTTTGCCTTAAACAAATGTCTTATATAGGCTCTTGAGTAATTTTTGCAAGCTGGACATTGGCAACCTTCATCAATCGGATTAGAATCCAATTCAAATTTTGCATTCATTATATTTATTTTACCATGCTTAGTAAACACATGTCCATGTCTACCATTTCTAGCCGGCAATACGCAATCAAAGAAATCTACACCTCTAGACACCGCCTCTAATATATTGCTTGGAGTTCCTACGCCCATTAAATAAATCGGTTTATCTTGCGGAAGATATTCTACTACACTTTCTATGGTTCTATACATTTCCTCATGTGTTTCGCCTACAGCCAAACCACCAATTGCATATCCATCTAAATCAAATTTGCTTATAGTTTTGGCATGATTTATTCTAAGATCTTGAAATATAGCTCCTTGGTTAATCCCAAAAAGCATTTGCTCTTTATTAATAGTTCCTTCTAAAGAATTAAGTCTATCCATCTCAATCTTACATCTTTCAAGCCATCTAGTAGTTCTTTCTACAGATCTTTCTACATAATCTCTTGGAGATGGAATCTCAATACATTCGTCAAAAGCCATTGCTATAGTTGAAGCTAAGTTGCTTTGGATTTGCATACTTTCTTCTGGACCCATAAATATCTTTTTCCCATCAATATGAGAATTAAAGTAAACTCCCTCTTCCTTTATTTTTCTCATTTGAGCCAATGAAAACACTTGAAACCCACCAGAATCTGTTAGTATCGGCCTATCCCAATTCATAAACTTATGTAAACCACCCATTTTAGCCACTACAGTATCTGTAGGTCTTAAATGTAAATGATAAGTGTTTGATAACTCAACTTGGCAACCTATTTCTTTCAAATCCATTGAGGATACTGCTCCCTTAATAGCAGCTAAAGTTCCAACATTCATAAATACAGGTGTCTGAATAACTCCATGAGGAGTTCTAAATTCACCTCTTCTCGCTTCTCCATCTTTTTTCAAAAGAGTATATCTCTTAGACAAAAAATCACTTCCCTTACTTATTTTACGATAAACATTGCATCTCCAAAAGAGAAAAATCTGTATTTTTCTTTAACAGCAGTATTATATGCGTTTAAAACATGATCTCTGCCTGCTAAAGCACTTACAAGCATAATTAATGTAGATTCAGGCAGATGAAAATTAGTAATAAGTGCATCTACTACTTTATATTTATATCCTGGATAAATAAATATATCTGTCCATCCACTTTGTTCTCTTACTTCTCCATTGTCATCAGCAATACTTTCTAACGTTCTTGTTGATGTAGTTCCAACTGAAACTACTTTATTGCCTCTTTGCTTAGTAGCATTTATTATATCTGCAGATTCCTTTGATAAGTGATAATATTCTGAATGCATATGATGCTCTTCTATAGTATCAGCTTTTACAGGTCTAAAAGTACCAAGTCCAACATGCAATGTTAAATATACTACATTAATGCCCTTTTCTTCAATACGTTTTAATAATTCTTTTGTAAAATGAAGTCCTGCTGTTGGTGCTGCTGCTGAACCTTCTTCCTTTGAATATACAGTTTGATATCTTTCCTTATCTTCTAATCTCTCATGTATATATGGAGGCAATGGCATTTGGCCAAGTCTATCTAATATTTCTTCAAAAATGCCTTCATATGAAAATCTAATTATCCTATTTCCTTCTTCGCCAATTGCAGTTACTTCTGCAATTAGTATCCCATCTCCAAAGCTAAACCTAGCACCAACTTTTGCTTTCTTTCCAGGCTTTGCAAGACACTCCCAAGTATCCTTATCTATTCTTTTTAGTAATAAAAACTCAATTTTACCCCCAGATTCTTCTTTTTCACCAATAAGTCTAGCTGGCAAAACTCTTGTATTATTTAGAACCAAAGTATCTCCTGGATTTAAATAATCAATAACATCATGAAATACTTTATGAGTTATCTCTCCTGTTTCCTTATTTAATACCATAAGTCTTGATGAATCCCTTTGTTCTAAAGGATGTTGTGCAATCAATTCCTCTGGTAAATAAAAATCAAAATCTTTTACGTCCATATTATATCCTTCTTCCTATTCATTATGAAATAAATTTATCTGCACTTCTTGTTCAGAAGATTTATTATAATTTCTTTTCAAATGTTTATATGCTTTTTCTGTAGCCATTCTTCCTCTAGGAGTTCTTATAATAAAACCTCTTTGAAGTAGATAAGGCTCATAAACGTCTTCCACTGTATCTAATTCTTCTCCTATAAAATAGGATAAAGTTTCAATCCCCACTGGTCCACCATTAAAACTATCTACAATAGCTTCAAGAATTTTATTATCTATTCTATCAAATCCCTCTGAATCAACTTCTAACAAATCTAAAGCTTTTATAGCAGAATCTTTTTTAATTATTTCTTCTCCGCTTACTGCTGAAAAATCTCTTACCCTTTTTAACAATCTATTAGCTATTCTTGGTGTACCTCTAGATCTACTTGCAATTTGAAATGCCGCTTCATCAGTTATAGGTGCACCTAAAACATTACTTGATCTTGTTATTATCTCCTTTAATTGTTCATCAGTATAGTATTCCATGGAACATAGTACACCAAATCTATCTCTTAAAGGTGCAGTAAGCATTCCTATTCTTGTAGTAGCTCCTATTAAGGTGAACTTCGCCAAATCCAATCGTATAGATTTGGCTGTTGCACCTTTACCTATTACTATATCTAAAACATAATCCTCCATAGCTGGATATAATATTTCTTCAACAGTTCTATTCAATCTATGTATTTCATCAATAAATAATACATCATAATCATTCAGCGTAGTTAATATTGCTGCCAAATCTCCAGCTTTTTCAATAGCTGGCCCAGAAGTCACCTTAAGATTTCCTCCCATTTCCTTTGCAATAATATTAGCTAAAGTAGTCTTTCCAAGACCGGGTGGTCCATATAATAACACATGATCCAGCGCTTCTTCTCTCATCTTAGCAGCGCTTATAAAGATATTCATTCTTTCCTTTACTTTATCCTGACCAATATATTCACTTAATTTCTGAGGTCTTAAGCTAAATTCATCTCTACTATCTTCATTTAATTCTGATGATGTAGTAATACGTTCCATAAGTTCACCCCCCTTACTTCATCAACATTTTTAAGCAATCCTTTATCATAATTTCTACAGAAGCAGTCTTATCTACTGAATTTAATGCTTTTTCTGCTTCCTTCTCTGAATATCCAAGTGAAATTAATGCTGCTACAACTTCTGATAAACTTGATGAATTCTGTATTCCTTCATCCGTACTATCAGCCTCTGAGTTTTCACCCAATATTTCATCAGATTTAAATTTATCTTTTAGTTCTAATATTATTCTTTGTGCAATCTTTTTGCCTATTCCAGGTGCTCTCACAATATGTTTTTCGTCACCTGTTAAGATAGCATATTTTAAATTAATTACTGTGCTAATAGATAATAAAGATAATGCTGCTTTTGCACCCACTCCATTTATTGTAATTAGTATATTGAACATCTCTAATTCTTCCTCAGTTAGAAAACCATACAATCCAATAAAATCTTCTCTTACTATCTGTTGAAGAAATATTTTTACCTTTTCATCTATAGAAGGCATCTTTGCAATTGTGCTTCCTGAGGTAAATATCTTATATCCTATATTATTATTTTCTATGATTACGTAATCATTTTTCAATCCTTTATATTCTCCGATTATATATTCAAACATATATTACCTCCACTCATAAACCTACATTATACTTTAACATTTTCATGCTTTAATATCAATGGACATATTACTGTTTTTTTACTGCACATAGAAAAAAGTTCGTAACTTCTAAAATAAATTTTAGAATTACGAACCTTTAGTTTTAATGAATTAAAAGAATTCTGTTATATTTTCTTCTGCCTCTTCTCTTGTTTCATAATACTTTTGAAAAGTTTGTATTTTATTTTTAGATACATCATCTAATGTTGAAACCTTTCTTTTAGTTATAAATACATCTGAATCAGGATTTTCTAAAATTAATTCTCCCTTTTCGTTGCTTTTGTAAATAGCTAGATAATCATCTTTGGCTCCTAAATAGAATTTATTTGGAATAAATTTAGTACTATTTCTATTAAATACAATTCTTGAATCTGAAGCTTCTTGTAGAGAATAATCTTCTTTGGTAAATATATTCTTAACATCATCTTTTGATATCTTCTTTGATAATTTATATAATTCCTTAACTTCCTTTATTGTATATACTTTATCTGTAACATAACCCTCTTGTTGCTTTGACCTTAACACAACTAAAGTATCATCTTGCAAACTACTAGTTTGTTCTACTGTTGGTGCCTCTTTTGCACCAGTTAGCCTATAACTAATTTCATAAGATAGTACAAAGGTGAAAAGCAAACCAAGTATTACAAGTGAAGTTATAAAATATTTCTTTCTATTTTTCATTAATTTATCACCTCACTGTAATCATTGACCTTTTTTTCATGTTTTATACATAGGAAATATATAACTTGTTTAACTTTTCTTAATCAATATTTATTTTATAGTTGTCCTTATTTTTGCATATTTATAAATCAATATTGAATCTTTATGCATTATATGTTATATTTTCATTACTAAACTTTATAATTATGCACAAAACCGAATTTTATTTCAACAAAAATAGATAAATCGTATGAAAGAAGGTATATTATTATGAAATTGTGGGGCGGTCGCTTTAAAAAAGAAGAAAATAAACTTATGGAAGACTTTAATACGTCTCTTCCTGTTGATAAGCGCTTATATTTTGAAGACATCACTGGAAGTATTGCACATGTAAAAATGCTTGGAAAATGCAACATAATACCTACAGAAGATTCCAAATTAATAGAATTAGGCTTAGTTAGTATTTTAAATGATATAGAAAATAATAATTTACTAATTGAGGGTGATTATGAAGACATTCATAGTTTTGTAGAAAGTAATCTCATAAAAAGAATAGGAGATGTAGGAAAAAAACTTCATACTTCAAGAAGTAGAAATGATCAGGTAGCTCTGGACACTAGACTTTACACTAAACATCAAACTATGAATACTATAGAAAACATTATATCCCTTAAAGACACAATTAAAACTGTAGCTGAGAGAAATCCGTATATAATGCCTGGGTATACTCACCTTCAAAGAGCACAAGTTGTTACATTTAGGCATCATTTAATGGCTTATTTTAGTATGCTAAGCAGAGATGAACAACGTTTAAGAAATGCTTTAGAAATTTTAGATGAAAACCCTTTAGGATGTTGTGCTTTAGCTGGAACTACTTATAACATTGATAGAAATCTTACTACTACAGAATTAGGTTTCAAAAAGCCAGTAGATAATTTTTTAGATGGTGTGAGCGATAGAGATTATTTATTAGAGCTAATCTCAGACTTTTCAATAATAATGATGCATCTAAGTAGATTAAGTGAAGAATTGATATTATGGAGCAGTCAAGAATTTGGTTTCGTACAAATTGATGATTCATATTCTACTGGCAGTAGTATAATGCCTCAGAAAAAAAACCCAGATGCAGCAGAACTAATCAGAGGGAAAACTGGAAGTGTTTATGGCAATCTTATGTCTCTGCTTACTACTATGAAGGGACTTCCACTTGCATATAATAAAGATATGCAAGAAGATAAGCAACAATTCTTTAGTGCTTTAGATACAGTAAATAGTTGCCTTAAAATAATGAAAGAAATGATTGCTACTATTAAAGTTAAGGAAGATAACATGAAAAAAGCAGTAAAAAGAGGTTTCTTAAATGCTACAGAAGTTGCTGACTATCTTGTTACAAAACAAGTTCCATTTAGAGAAGCCCATGGAATTGTAGGTGCAATTGTTATCTATGCAGAGGAAAATGATAAAGCTATTGAAGATCTTACTCTAGATGAATTTAAACAGTTCAGTGAATTATTTACCGAAGATATATATAAATTCATAGATTATAGTGAAGTTTTAAAAAGAGGTATAAAAACCAACCTTTAATTCATGGCGAATTTACTCATTTCATGACAACAATAAGGAGACAGCTTCTTCTGCCTCCTTATACTATTTATATTATTAATAAACTTAAATTACCTGCCAAGACTAACCAAATAGTTCTTATAACCGTTGTTATTATAAATGCTTACAAATACTCTTGTACCATCTTGATTCCACATTGCTTGCCATTGTCCACTTTTCACATCAAACTCCTTAGATAAAATATTTTTAGTTTTAGTAAGTTTATTTTCCTTCAACTCACTAATGTAAATCTGAGTTATACCACTCTTAGGAGCCTTTTCTTCATATATTATTTTATTTAAATTCTCATTTTTCATATTTATTGTACTAGCATCATTAGTTGATCCCAAACTAATATTCCCTAAGCTGGATATGCTATTATTAGACAAGTTGACTGTAGCCACTACCCCTATATTTAGATTATCAGATTTATAGTAGCTTACAAGTAAGGTATCTTGTCCTTTAATTAAGGCTAAGGAATTAATACATTCAGTATTAGGAACTCTAGTTAAAATAGCATTTTTACTTGGATTCTTCAATGATCCCTTATAAATTGCATTTCCTTTTGAAAAATAATATGTGTCACCATCAATCCCTATGGTAACATATGGAAAGCCTTGAATTCCACTTACGCAGTAATCTTCTAACCCTGCCTGATTAATAACAGTTTTTTCTCCAGTGGCACTACTGATCAATACGAAATTTTTACCATTATCAGCTAATACATATTCACCCTTTACTCCTACAAACATTGGATTAATCTTAGTAGTTCCTACTTTTATTATTTTTAAAGTTTTCCCACTTTCTAAATTTAATATAGAGTAATTGTTTGTATCAAATATCACTAATTTTTTATCCTTGTAATCAACTATACTGCTATCTTTTCCAATATTACTGATATCTATAGTTCTATTTGTGCCATTAACTAAATTCCTTATAGTTAGTTTTGTGGAATTTATATCTTCTGCAGCTAAAATGCTATCATTTCCATACCATCCTCTAATATATTGCTGTTTATTCATTTCTATTTCTTTTACTGAAGAAACTGATAATTGCTTATTGTCTATTTCCTTAGATTGTGACTTTACATTTGACACTACAACTTCTTTCACATTTCCTGTTTTATCCTCAACACCAGATTGGGCTGATGGCTTAACTAAATCCCCTTGTATATCTGCCTTACTTATGTCTACTTCTCCATACACTTGAGACTTAACACAATATATTCCCAACACTGTGAACACAGAAATTATTAATACTGTAGATAATAACATCAATTTTTTTCTTTTCATTATTATCTCTCCTTTCTTTCAAGATTAATCTTATTAGAAAGTTATGACCAAAATATTGACTAACTTGTTGCCAAAATATTAACATCAGAAAACTTTATTAAAGTCTGTACCTTATAATTCTGCCATTTAATTTCTATAGTTCCTTTATGAGTTTCTACTATTTTTCTGGAAATATTCAATCCTAATCCTCTACTTCCTTTTTCTCTAGAATCACCTTTCATAAAAGGTAAAAATAGTTGCTCTGTATTCTCCATATATTCTTTCTCACTATGATTTTCAATTTCTATATTTATAAATCCATTGTATCTAAAAGTCTCTATTCTAATTTCTTTATTCGGAACACTATATTTTATTGCATTATCAATTACATTTATAAATAATTGCTGAAGTTTCTTTTCTCTGCCCACTAACTCTATCTTTTCCAATTCAAGAACAATTCTAGCACCATATCCTTCTGCTTTTTTATATAAATCATTAGATACCTTCTCTATTAGTTTAGATATATCTATAAGTGCTTCTTCCTCTTCAATTTCCGTGTTACCTTTTGAAACTTCTATCAAATCCAGAACCAATCCATGTAATCTATCACTTTCCTGCTTAATTCTCGTAGCTGCTCTCTTAGAAAATTCTTCATCATCAACACCTTCTTCTAAAATTTGAGCATATGAAGATATTCCTGTTAATGGAGTTTTTAATTCATGAGTTATATTATTAAAAAATTCTTGCCTTGTTTTTTCAAGTTTCATTACCTTAGCCTGCTCAACTTCTAAACTTAGAATATATTGGCTTATTTCATTTTTCATAATATTGAACGTATTCGCCAAAATACCAATTTCGTCTTTTGACTTCACTCTTATTTCTCCATCATAAATTCCATTTCTCATATCTTCTATTTTCTTGGTTAAGGTTTTTAATGGTTTCATTAACCTATTAATTAATACTGCTGAAAAAATAATTGCAATAATAAGAGTTATAACTTGTATAATTGTGATGTCATTAATAAGTCCCATATCTCTGCTATTTACATTAGAATAATCTTCCCTAAAGCAAACCACACCTAAAAACTTATTGTTTAAATATAAAGGATAAGAAAATCTCAAAATAGCTCTTCCTCCATAATTATCTAACACATAATAAGCATTATTTTTAATAGCTTCCTTTACATCACTATTTTCGTTAATCGCCTCTATAGGTATATCAGTATTTATTTCTTCAATTAAATCTCCATGACTATCTCTTATTGATACATATGACTTATTTAATACACTTAATTTAACCACTAGACCATACGCAGATTTTTTCAGAGTTTCTTCACTAATCTCACCCATGTCTCCTTCTAAAGTATTTCTAATAAATTCCCTGCTACTTTTGAATAAAGAATTTTTCTCATCTCTTATACTAATTTTTCTGTTTTCTTCTATAGATTTGCGTATATATAAATTTAGTGCCATATTTGAAGTAAAAAAAATCACCAAAAATCCTAATATAAACTTTATCTTTATACTACTCTTTTTCATTTCTATTCATCCTATATCCTATACCAAAAACAGTTTCAATAATTTTTCCTTCCTTATCATCTAATTTACTTCTTAACCTTCTAACATGTACATCTACAGTTCTATCATCACCGGAAAAATCCATGCCCCATATTCTATCTAAAAGCACTTCTCTACTAAATACTATATCTTTATTTTCTGATAGAAAAAGTAATAGATTATATTCCTTAGGTTTAAGCTTTATCTCTTCAGAATTTTTTATAACTTTATGAGCTTTTCTTAAAATAGTAATTTCTTTGCTGACTTCTATTGATTCATTTTCTTCTTCCTTATATGTGTTAACTCTTCTTATAGATGCTTTAATCCTAGCTACCAATTCTCTGTTATCAAAAGGTTTAGTTATGTAATCATCTGCACCCAATTCAAACCCCAGCACTTTATCGACAATATCTCCCCTTGCAGTAAGCATTATTACAGGGACACCATTGTTGTTTATTTTTTTTAGTATATCAAAGCCATTTATATCTGGCAGCATTACATCCAAAATAACCAAATTAATATCATTTGCATTAAATAACTGAATGCCGGCTTGTCCTTTAGATGCCAATAATACATTGTACCCTTCCCTTTTTAGCAAAAAACTTAATGCATCTGCTATAGAATAATCATCCTCTATTAATAAAATTGTGTTTTTCATACCTCTATTAACTCCTTATTAAATCTAAATCGTATTCATTGATTTAGTTTATTCGAAAATATATAACTTTTTTGAATCTACTCTCTATTCTATAATAATAATGTTTTTTTTCCAATTAAATTTGTGGTATTATATTCCCATATAAATTCTAATTAACATAATTCCTAATTTCTAAGTTAACAATATTCTCAAATTAATTTTATATCAAGGAACTTTTTATGACATATATAGAACATTAAAAGGAGAGTTTGCTATGAATAAAAAATTTATTGCTTTTATCACTGGCACCTCAGGTGCTGGAAAATCCACACTAGTCAACAGCCTAAAAAACATGAATCTGCTTAATTGTAATATTCACGATTTTGATGAAGGCGGAGTTCCAGAAGGTGCTGATGAGAATTGGAGAAGAGAGAGAACTAATCATTGGGTTAATATCTGTACTGATAATTATTCTAATGGAATAAGCACTATAATTTGCGGAGTTTGCGTTCCCAATGAGATTAAAGCTTGCGAAAAATACACCGATTCACTAAACATTGCTTATGGATTTATTGAAATTAGTGAAACTGCAATTTTAGAAAGATTAGCAAATAGATCTTGGGATAACATTACAATAGAAAATAATATAAATTGGGCTAAATATCTTAAGAATTCTGTTCTTGCTGAAAAGAATAATTTTATAGTAGATGGAGAAAAAAATAATCCAACTAAAGTAGCAGAATATGTTCTCAAACAACTGCTCAAAGAAAAAGTATAAATTTCACTAATAACTATACAAGAATTTAATATTATTTTTTTTATTTTTCTATGATAAAATATACATTATGCAAGTTTTACTATTTAATTAACGTTCTTGCTAGTTTTAGTAAAAAGGAACAACACAGGATAAAATATATTATTTATTATAGGAGACACTAAATGAGAAAAAAAAACAAAGTTAACGATGAAAAATTAAAAATATATCTAATAACCTTTTCTTTATTTATCTTGTTTTCTACTATAGCACTATCTATTAAATTCAGTAAAACAAATAACCAAAACATAATAGATAGCGATATTACTGTACTTAAAGACAATTGGATTTTATCTGAAGATAATAAAAAAGATAAAACATCGATTTCTCTTCCAGAGTCCTTAAAATATAAGAAGAATACAACCATTTACTTAACTCAAATTTTAAAAAAATCTAATAAACTTGATAGAAATTCTATTTGCTTATACTTAGGCTTTAGCAATGTAATTGTGTATTTAGATAATAAGGTACTTTACAAATATTCAAATAATGATTATGAACTTTATTTAAACAAGGCAAAAAATACATTCCACATGATTAATCTGCCTACTGATTTTGACGGTAAAAAACTAACATTAGAATTTCATATGTTACAAAACTCATCTTTATCATACGAAATACAAGCGCCTATTGTTGGTAATAAATTATCTATTTGTTTTAATCTCTTAAAGAAACAATCATTATTAATTTTTGTTTTGTTTTTTGTAGTGAACTTTGTGCTATTAATCATCCTCATTCTCTCATTGAAAATAGTTATAGGCAGAGAAAATTTATCGCATTTATTTTATGTTGGAATGTTTTCGTTATTATCATCAATGTACACACTCTCAGAATCTAGCATACTTCAACTTTTGACACCCAATACCTATTTGATAAATATACTAACATTTATGCCCTTATTGCTTTTGCCAATACCTATACTTATGATAGTTCTTAAAAATATTCACTACAGATATAAAAACTTCTTAAGTTATATTATTTACTTAGTATTAATTAATTTTTATGTCCAATGCTTAATTAATTTTTTAGGAATTCTAGACTTTCGAAAAATGTTATTGGCCACTCATTTTGTTATAACTACAGCAATTTTATCATTTATATATACAACAGTGCGAACTTGGAAACAAAAAACAATTGAAGCTAAATGTTTTACGTTCTCTTTAATGCCACTATTTTTTGTAACTGTACTAGATTTCTTCCTATACTATTTTGACATAGAATCTGTAAATATAGCTTTTTTTGAAGCAGCTTTACTCTTATTTGTTGTATTCCAAGTAATTTACATTATAGATTATTTTCTTAAATATTATAGGCAATCAGTACAATTTGCTACATATAAAGAAATGGCCTATACAGATATAATGACGTCTATTGGAAATAGAACTAGATTTCAAAAAGAAATTGAATATATGGATTCTAATAAATATGAGTTTAGCTCAATTTGGTGCATCTTAATGGATTTAAATAATCTAAAAAAAACAAACGATAATTTAGGACATGCCTCCGGTGATGAGTTAATTAAGAACTTTGCAAATATATTAAAAGACTCTTGCAAACACAAAGGTAATTGCTATAGAACTGGTGGTGATGAATTCATAGCACTTTTTAAAAACACAAGCCAATTAGAAATAGAAAAATTCATAAAAGATTTAAACTACAAAATAGAAGAATTCAACTATAATAATGTTGTTAAAATCAGTGTAGCACTTGGATATGATGAGTATAAGTCTGGCATTGATGAAAATATAAGCCAATTAATTTCAAGAGCTGATAAGCTAATGTATAAAAATAAATTATTGATGAAATCGAAAAAAGTTAAAGAATAAAAAAACACCTGCTATTAGACAGCAGGTGTTTTTTTATAGAATTATTATTCTTCCCATCCTTCAGGGAATTCAGCATTGTGATAAACTTCTGTAACGTCATCATCTATTTAACTGCTTAATGGCTAAACATCTATATTTAAACAAACTTTCTATTCAATATTATATTTACATACACATTAACAAATATTTGCACATATTTCTTAATGAATGTATCGTATACCTTAATAAAGGTTTATAACTAGACTGCCTACTTGTCAATATTAACTTAAAACTATTTCAGCATTTGAGAGATTTTAAATTTCAGAAAAATATAATTATAAAATTTACACACTTTCTTTCACAGGTTCATTTACTATATCCCAAAACTCTTCCTCACTTATTGTTTTAATTCCAAGTTCTTGAGCCTTTGCTAACTTACTTCCTGCATTTTCACCTACAACTAGAATATCAGTCTTACTACTAACACTATCTGGACTTGTTGCACCATATCTAATTGCAATAGCTCTCATTTCTGCTCTATCCTCTTTCATGTCTCCAGTAAAAACTATTTTCTTATTATTAAAAATATCTTTAATAATATTTTCCTTAGCTTCTTCTAGCTTTTTTTTATCTTCGTCTCTCTTTTTCTTATCATTTTCATAATTTCTTACTCTTTTAACTGTATTACCTTCTGTACTTTTTCCTAATGCAACCCATTTTTCAATCTTTACTATTTTTAACACTTCTAATAAGTCTAAAACATCCTGCATTGCATTATGTGCTTGTTCTCGCTTTATCCCATAGTGGTTTAATATATCTTGAAGTTTATAACTTTCCAAAACTTCTTTAGCCTTAATGTTATCTCTACTACAATAAAATTCTTGCTTATCATCTACCCAATTCCAATACATTAAAAACTTTCTATCAAAACTCGCATTATGTGCAATAATAGGGCATTTATATTTTGATATGAAGGCATTGAATTTTTCTTTTAAATCTTCATTTTCTTCTATTGCTTCTAAACCTGCACCATATCCATTTTTGTATTTCTCTTCATCATTTATAATTGCAAGATGTAAACTATCCACTATTCTGTAATCCTCAACTGCAATTAAAGCTACCTCTCTAATACCATCTTGGGATCTAAAACTCATTGGTGTTTCAATGTCCAGAATAATAAATCTCTCTTTCTTCTGCATATCTGCAAAGTAATCAGGATGAATGCTGTGTAATTGCCCATTTATATATAGTATTATTTCATTATCATCTACAAAACCTGCTACATCGCATTCTACAGGCTCATTAGTATATAATCCCTTATAATAGAACTTCTTTATCTCTTTTGCTTTTGGTGAAATAAGTTGCCACTCTTTTAGCTTTTCTATCTTCTCACTTTCTGACTCAAATGTTCTCCATTCTCTCTTTGGAATTATCACAATTATTCCCCCTTTGTGACCTTATGAAATATAAATAGTTTGTCCATAGTTTTATTAATCATATCCTCTTTTAAATTTTCTAAATATGCTTCTATGTGTGGTATTTCTGATTTGTACTCTACTTCCTTTTTTTTATCTTTTAAAGACGTATTATACCTAGCTATTAAACTCTCTATAGTTTCTTTCGTTATCCAATCATAGATTTTAATCATATTATCTTTTAGTTCCTGAATTTTACTGTATTCAGAATTAGATTCTTTTATGCTTTCCATAATAGCTAAAGTTGTTGCTCTACTTGAGCAAATAACTCTAAAGCACTCTGAAACTTTCTCTATATCTATGTCTTGTCTTTTCACCTTATCTTTTTTCCACTTATTGTTGATACCATTAATAATTTGTTGCTCCATTGCTTCTATCATCAATATCCCCCCTATACCCTGTAATTATATATTAATACTACACCATTTTACCAATAAAATCAAAATGTGGATAAACATAAATAGTAGTCTATTCTTTTAATAAAAGATAAAAAAGAGGAATAAAGATTCCCCCCTCTATTCCCCTTTGAAATTTGATGTTTAGTTTTTTGTTTTATTATCATAAGGTTCAATTACAACATATGGTGATGTTATAGTTATTAATTCTCTGTCCTCAGATGATATATAATATGTATTTCCTGATTGTTGAACTACCACCCCATATACAACTTTACAATTTTGTTTATTATCTATATTATAATAAGTTATTTTTGACTCTGTATTAAGATGTAGTGTTTTTCCAAGTCCATTTCCCATAAAGTTCATAGCTGAATATGCAACTAAATACAATACAAGTATCATTGAACACATAGCTAACATAATAATAACTAAAAGTACTTTATTCTTATTCTTTTCTCTTTGTGAACTATTTGAACTATTCTTTTTATTAATTAATTTTTCTATTTTTATTGCTGTAATATAAACAATTAGGACACTAATAAATATAATTTTCTCCATTATATTCACGTATAAAAACAATCCTATAATCGGTGCAATCTCAAAAAAACTCAATATACATCTAATAATAACATGTCTATCCTTTTTATAAAAAAAGCACTGATCAAGTACACCTATTACTACCACAAGCTCAAAAAAAAGTATAACTGTATAATTCAATTTATTAAGCTTAAGATTGTCCCAATTTATACTGAATACAAATATTAGGTAAATAATGAATTCACCAGTTTTTCTAAGTCTAGTAAGAACTGAATCTAAATTTAAACTATAACATATTTTTTTTATCATGCATGAAATTATAATAACTACACCTAATATTATAACTAAATTTATAGAATTACCTATTTCAGTATCATTGGCATCTTGTGTTCCTGTTAATAATAGTAATATTGTATATAAAGCCCATAACATTAATAAATGAAGACCAATGCCCACTATTTTTATTATAATTCTTTTTTCCATTACGTACATATATGATGACAGAACAAAACATGCCATAAATATTAATATACAAATTCCTATAATTGCTACCAATTTAAAATCAAATGGTATTTGTTTTACCATTACATCCATTAATTTTCCTGCTGATATAGATTTTCCACCAAAATAATATCCATAGGTAAAACTGTATCCTAGTTGAAAGAATAGATAGGTTATAGCAACTACTAAAGCAGATATATATACATAGACATTATTCGCTAAAGCAATAGGCTTTACTTTTTCCATGACTTTTTTTAATCTACTATAATCATTATTATCTTGTGAATTTTTACTTTCATTATTTTCTGGTTCTTCTATCTTCGGATTACACTCAGAAGTTACATGACTTGTTTCACTTTTTATCTTTTTTTTATTATTCATTGATACTCCCCTAAATTCTAAAACTTTTGTATATACGCAATATCTATAAAATGTATGACATTATATACGAATAATACCTTATATTTCATAAACATTAAATTAATTATATCTATTGTTTAAAAAAACAAAAAAGGGTAATAAACAAAATTTCTTTTTTTTCTACTTCTATATCTTTTGCTTGATTTTTAAAATCCTCTATTTTCATTTTCTTACATCCCCTTTCAACAATATATTGTAGCATATATTGTATTTACAGGATGTATTTTCATAACAAAAGAACCCTAAATTAATAGAGTTCTAGTTTTAAGTTGATTTGTAAAACAAAATTTAAAAACTAATCTTGTTCCACAAAACTAAGTAATGTCTTATGCATGTCCTCTAAGTCTTCTTTACTAAGTGATTCAAAGTCATTTAATTTTTCTTGAATTGTTTCTATAACTTCATCTCTGTATGATTTAGATTTCTTCTTATTAGTTAAAAAATATGTTGCTATAGTACCAGTTAACATTCCTACAAAACCTATTCCAACTAACATTAATATTGAAGCTATTATTCTACCTGTATTAGTTGCAGGACTTATATCACCATATCCAACAGTAGTTATTGTGACAAAACTCCACCAAAGAGAATCGGCAAAACTTTTGTTTTCTGTAATAGAAATTCCAAATGCTCCAAGAAAGACTGTTACAACTGTTATAATTAATATATATTGAAAATTATTAGTTTTTAAAAATTTATCTGCTCTGTTTTTAAATTTACATATCAAAACTGCAAATCGGGCTAATTTAGCTATCTTCGCTAATTTTAATACTTTAAATATTCTAAACATTCTTAGTGATTGGAAAATAGCGTTGAAAGGTATAATAGATATTAAGTCTATTTTATTATTCTTAATGAATTTAAGTTTACTCTCGCTAAAAATAAATCGTACTACATAATCTATTACAAAAATAACCCATATAATATTATCCGAAATATCTAATATATAAGCAATATTGTTTGATGGTTCTAATGTTAATTGGACTAAAATTATTGCACAGGATATTAAAGATAATATAGCTATAAAAATTTCGTAACATATTCTTTTATACATTTTAAAGAATCCTTCTTTCCATAGAATAAACTTTTTACAAATATTCTACATAAGGTTGGTAAAATCCTTCTCAACTATTACATTATTGTATAATAAGTAATAAAATTCAACAATTTATTATAGACTATTAGGAACTATTACAAACTATAATAAACTCTAGTAATTAGTACTAGTTTATACTAATTACTACTAGATTCTACTAAAAAAAGAACCCACAAAAGTGAGTCCTTAATCTATTCTAATATTGTCTTACCTCATAAGAGTCTATCTTAGCATGTACAATAGATTCTTTAACTGACTTATATGGATTTATGTTTTTATCAAATGTATATGTTGGAGAATTAGTGCTCTTATCCTTATCTCTAGCATTATACCATTTTATAAAATCATTAACCTTATCCATTGTCACATCATATTCTTTAGTATTTCCATTGTCTAAAGATATACTTAAAATAGCATTTCCTGAATCTGTTGCTTGCTTTTTAACGTTAACTACACATGTAGTTTTAATATCTGTTCCTTTTATTTTTGCTGTTACAGTTGCTGTACCTTCACTTACTGCTGTTACATTACCTTCTTGGTCGACAGTTGCTATTGCTCCATTATCTACTGACCATTCAACAGGTAATCCTTCTGGAGTTGTTGTTGCTTTTAATTTCTGTGAATCTCCTGCTAATAATTCTATAGATGAATTATCTAACACTATTGATGAGTTGCTTGGTATTAATTGACCATCTTTATCTATGTCTATAGCATCCAATACCATTCCATTTGTTGTAGCCATTTTATTTGTTATTGTTACTATATGAACCCCTCTATCCAAACCTGTTTTAATATAATGAATAACTTGTCCACAATCTGCTCCTCTTTCAGAAAATGTTTCAACTATTTTATTATCTATAGTAACTTCAATATTGGTACTATATGAACCATATCTATAACCTAGTATTAAAAATTTTGTTCCATAAAATTTAAATGTACAGGATTTTACTCCCTCTCTTTCATTTCCACCATAATGTAGGTTGCTTGATATATGCACACCACCTTCATATGTTAAGTTAGTATCTGTATCATCATACCTTCTCCATCCATCTTCTGGTTGCAATAGCTGTTGTCCAATTGTAGCTGCACTAGCTATTTGTATATTTCCTACTCCCCCTAAACATGTAATTACTAATAAGATTATTAATGCTATAGAAAATATTTTCTTTTTCAATTTTACCATCTCCTAAAAATATATTTCGTCATGTCTATTATAACACATTATTACACAATATTACATTTTTCAAATATTCAAACTATACATTATCAATTTCGATGGTTAATAGATATTTTTATTTCCTCTAGAAAAAAGCCACTCTTATTTTTTAATAATATTTCTTAATTACTTCTATAATATCTTCGCACAACTGCTCATTCTTTTCTCTTGCATATGTAACTGAACCTCTAAAACCTTTATCTACACACTTGTTAATAGGCTTGTACAAACTGTTGTAAAAATTCTCCATAGTACTAACTACTAAACTATTATCGGTCTCTAAGGTGCAAAGAACCTCAAAACTGAGGTGTTCCACACTATATGTATTAAGTTGCTTTATTTTGTGAATGCCTTTTTCTATCTCTTTAAAGTGTTCTCTGTTTCTTCTTTTATAATCCTGTGTTTTTCCGATATAAAGGCACTTATTGCTTTCTTTTAAAAATATTCCGTATATGTAACTCATTTACCTATTACCCTCTAATATGTTCTACTTCTTTTATATTTTCTTTTATAAATCGCTTTAATTCTTCTGCATCTGTTAGTATTTCTCTACACTGCATACGTAACTCTAATTGATTTATTTTATTTTCTAGTCTATCGCACTTGCACATATAATAAATATTACAAATAGCTATAAATAGCATAGCAATTAACTCCATTTTACATTACCTCACTTTCAGCAAACCACGTTGGCTTTTTAGATTCTATGTAAATCCATCTTGATACTTTGATTGCACTTATATAATTCTTATTTATGTCTATTCCATGTTGCTCTAATATTTCTGCAATTTGTCTTGGTTTATATCCTTGTTCTTTAAACCATGCTATCCATTCTATTAAAACCTTAGAATGCTTACTATTAGGATTCTTAGATCCTCTATTTGCTTCTCTTCTCTTCCAGCTTGTAGAACTGTCTGGACTTGTACTAAACTTTTTTATTTTACTAATCTTATTGCAAACAGTATCTTTATATAGATTGTAATAAAATTGCTCTAAGGTCTCTAAAGATTGCTGAATAGCTTCTCTTTCTTCTTTAGTTCCATTTAAATATGTACTATTGTTTTCTGAAAAATGTAATACTTCAAAAGTTAATTCTCCTAGATTATATTTTCTTTGTAATATGTCTTTATTAGTTCCTTCATATTTTCCACGTTTCAGCATGTACAAGTGAGATTGTAACCTGTCATTTAGCATATTAATTTTAATTCCATACTCCAAACCTCCATATAATTACTTATTTTACTTTATATATTAATTATAGAATGGTTTAGAGTAGGAAAATAGACTTTGTAAAGTATGTTTCATGTCGAATGACCTTTTGTCTTTTTGTATACTTAAAACCTTATTATTTTAAAAATAATATTGTTCCAACTGGAGGAAATACACCACCAATTTGACAAACTACGATAGCTGGAATAGCTACTACTGCTACTGCTAAAACTAGTTTAACTGTCTTTTTCATATTCTCACCCCCTTTCAGAGTGCTTTTATATTAAATATTACATAAACTCATTAGTATGTTTTTATTATCTAATCCCATATTTATATTCTTAGATATGAAAACAAATAATTCGGCATCTATACTAATAGAGTTATTTATAATTATTTGACTAATTAATTTTCCATTTTTTTTAAAATAATTTATATTTTCCTCTATGTTCTTGTATTTTATAAGCTTAGTTATTTTAAAAATTTTAGTTAATATACAATCATCTAATATATTTAATAGGTCACATGCCTTTATTATTAAATTGAAAAATTGTTGTCTTGCAAAATCATAGTAATCTTTGTTAATATCTATTTCGTTAAATGATTCTATAAACAAATTAATATCTTTTTTTAATGAAGCTATATAACAAATATTAGCCTTACAAGTTAATTCTTCATTGTTATTTTCTGTGTAATTTAATATTTTTTGATTATACTTTATAGATTCATCATTATTTCCTAATTCTAAATTAATATTTGATAATATATTATCTATATAATTCCTATATCTTATAATATATCTTACTCTACTTACTATATCTTTTGCCTTTTCAAATTCTGCTACCATACAATAAGCTGTAGCCACATTAATATAAATATCATCTTTTAACTCTAATTCTTGGCAACTTCCAACCTTATCTTTTATTACATCGTAATAGGTTATAATGCCATTCCAATCTGTTTTGTAATATGCTACTCTCTGTAATTGTAGATAAGCATATATTAAACAATTATCATCCTTACTATTTTCTATAATTAAATAGGATAATATTGAAATGCTATTTATATTATTACCGTAATCTTTTGCTAATATTTCTATTGCCCTTTTAACATTGCTGAACTCATATTTATTCTGAGTTAATTCTAAAAATTCATCTATTTTATAATCCTTAGACATTTGCTTAAAACATTCTTCTAAATCTATATCTAAGCCTTTTTTGAATACAAGACTGTTTACTTCAAAGTCTAGTATCCCATCAAGGTGTTTTTCCTTTATAACTTCGTTTAGCTTTTTCTCTAAAGCTATTGCTATTTTAGAAGACATTTGGACTACCCCGTTTTCAATTCCGCTTATGTCTCTTAGTCCTTGATCTCTTATATCTTTTTGCTTCAGCCCCAATGTTATTCTTATATATCTTAAAGTCTCGCCTCCGTTCATTTTTATCGCCCCTTTTTTGTTTGAATTGGATTGTTTTACCTTATGTATTTATTATAGTCCTGTTTTTCGTGATTTGTCAATCACTATTTTAGTGATTTTTTCACTTTTTATTGATTAATCTCATCAAATGTAATACAATATCATCAAAGAGGTGATACTATGATTAAAATGAAGCTACATATAAAACTGGCTGAAAACAAAATGACTCAAAAAGAATTAGCTGAAAAAACAGGTATCAGTAAAAATACTATTGGTTCTTATTGCAATGAAAATAATAAGCATATAGTTAAAGAACACTTAGATATATTTTGTAAGCTATTTAAATGCAATATTGAAGATATAATTGAGTATAGTGAAGATTAACCCAAAGGTCAGTGTATATTTGCATTGACCTATTTTTTTACATAGAAAAAGGACTACCAGCTTTTATTGTGGTAATCCTATATTTTTAATAAATTTTATTTTTTACTCTCTTGTTCAAGATATTCCTTTAATAATTCAGTCCCAGTAGTATTGTATTTTTCAGCAATATTCCATAACTTATCTTGAAATATTGGTAATGCTTTATCAAATTGTATATTTAATGATTTTATTAAAGCTTCACATTCCTTAATAGCTTGTTTATCTATCATAAAACTCAACTCTTTCACTTATTATTTTAATCATAATTTTTTAAAATACACTCATCAGTATTCATGTACTTGCAATTTTGTATTTGCATTTTTCTATATCCACCAGTACCAAAATCTATAATTTGCTCACAACCTTTTATTGGTTTAATATTAGCAGAAATATGAACTATATTGATTTCTATATCTTTATTTATACATTTGCAATGATCTCTATACTTTTCAGATTTAGCCATAAATAATCCCCCTTCCATAAATTTATTAACCAGCACTTATATCCCAACTATAAGTATATTCCTATTTAAATTTACCATGTAATACTCTTTCCATAATGTTTTTAAATTCTATAACTTCTATTTGTTTATTATCATTTATAAGAAAATATTTACTCTTCTTTTTTCTCAAAAAATATTTTTCACCTATTTTATCTATAAAACATACATTTTTATATCTTAAATAATCACCAATTTCCCAACATATTATCATTTTTAAATCCATCATATTATGATTAAATTCTGTTTTTAATAAATGTTTTAATTCCCCCCAAAAGCCATAAGTATATAAATTGGTTTCATTTATTTCAATCCCTAATGGTAAACAAAATAAATCCAACCCTCTATGTGGATTAGTATATAATATATTGAACCCCAATTCTTCAGGTTTTAAATATAATACTAGATTTATCGCTGAATGTAAATCTATCTCACAACCTCTATCAAATATATTTATATTTTCTCCCTCTGGATTAGTTACATTCATAGTTTTCATTTTAAGAATAACATTCATAGCTCTCTTAGTAATTTCTTCATTGTAATTATTCATTGCAGTTTCTGACATAACCGTTTTAGATGCAGAATTACTCCTGTCCTCCCCTTGTGCAGAAATCTGCACATCCTTTTGTTGTAAATTCACTGAACATGTGTTAGCTTGCTCACTTATTTTATCTTCTGTTGACTCTTTTGGATTTTCCCCACCTTTATCACCGCAGTTCTTCTTACTACTTTTAACAATATCATCTATAACAGTCATAATATTATCTCTAATAATTCCCTCAACTATGTTATTTATATATGAAGATTCCAATTCATTTCTATCTATTTTTAAAGATAGTTTATCACAATTAAAAACTCCAAAATATTGAGTTTGACCATATCCACCGCCTGCTAAACTATTAAAATTCATTCTAGTTGGGATTAATATGCCAAACTTAGATAAATATATTCCCATAAACTCATTTTGAGCTATCTTAAATAAGTCTTTACGCCCTATCAACGGATTCAATTCTATTTTAAAATCTTTATCAGTACTTTGTAATACAAAGAAATCAATTTTAACATTATTCTTTTTACATATATATTTTATTTTGTCAAACTTATCTATGAATTTTTCAAATCCTACTCCGTCACTATCAAAATACCTGATATTATTTTTATATTTTATTAAAAGCTTATCAATTTTTCTTGAGAGTTCTCCACGTTCTAAACATTCATATACATCTCTTGATTTTATAATATTTTTGTCTATTTTATACTGAGATTTATTATTCACATCAAAAATTTCATGTAAGTCTACTTTATTTAGTTTCTTATTTTTGAAGTTAGTCATATTAACTTCTAACCCTTTGAAGTAAATTCTAAACTTCTTTTTACTAAAATCATTTAATGCAATCGTCGTAAAAAATACAAGTTGTTCTTCAAGTTTCTCATGCACAAACTCAAAAATATCACTGATTGCAACTGAAAATAACTCTATTTTCACCCCTCTATTCACCGAATCTTCAAGCTGTATTTCCTCAGTTCTATAATTATATTGAATGTAACCATTTTTTTTGGATTCAATTATTTCATCTAGCTGTAGTATAGGATTTTTAACTTTTAATATTATTTTAGTTGATTTTAGATAAGATGTAATTTTCACTTCTTTACAATCTAAATTAAGTTTGAATCCTACTCCCTTAGCCCCAATATACTTTCCTTCAAATTTATTGGTTTCACTCACATGAAAAAGTGCTGATATAATTTCATCAACAGTATTAAAACAATCTCCATTATGCCAAAACATCAAGTTTAACTTCTCATCTATATAATCAACTTGGATCACTTGACTTGATGCTCCCGCATCACTAGCATTATGCATGTTTTCTCTAATTATTTCTGTTTTTTTGCGTACATTTCTAGCAATTTCTTTAATATTGTTAGCTTGTGATGCCGTAACTTCTTCTTCATCTAATTCATATTTTTCTTCATTCACTATAATTAATCCCCTTTAGTTCTTATATCTCTATACAATTCTTATGTACATAATTTGTTTTTATTCGTTCAACTGTCTATCTCCTATGAGAATATTAACTTAATTATTGACACTTTAAAAGTATCTTAATCTATAAATATCAATTGACTTGAAGCAACGCCAAGAGAATAATGTTTTAGATTGAAAGGTTTGAGCAAAAAAATTAATTTACCTACACTCACAAACAAAAAAATGAATGTGAACATAAGTAAATTAACTCTAAAGCTTATAAATATTTTGAGTTGAATAGGAATCGCTTTAAATCTTTGTTATTAATTACATTTCTGTATAAGTAGTAATGAGACATATTATACTTGTCCAATATGTCTCATTACTACTCTTTACCCGTCCTCTAGGACGCCAAGTAACCACCGAATCTATTGTTTATAGGGTATTGGTTGACGCACACCTACGCTATATAAACACCTTCCTAGCACTATAACAAAGATAATTAATACTAGCTTTATATAACGTGGTCACTTTCTGCATTGGTTGAACAAACCACTAGATTTCTTTTAAATGGTTCTAGTGCAAAGACCATTGACCTATTGTCTAAAAAAGGCAACAAGAAACTAAGCCTACACCATTCCATTTTTTAACTGAGACTGAGCAAAAAAATGTCTTTCGGTATGAGGAGAACAACGAATTTCCTTTCTTATATTTGCTTTTTCTCCTGCTATTTTTATCACTCTTTCTACTGCTTCTACTGTTAGTTTTTTAAACCTATAACTTAGAAAAAATGGAGTATCTTCGTTCATTATTCTATTAGCAAAATAACTATTTTTACATCTAATATATCTAAGAATTATTCTTCTTGTAATTGGACTTAGCGCAACTCTCCTATCTTTTCTACCTTTTCCTTGGTTTATTGTCAAAGAAATATCTTTTACATCCTTATTAGTGATGTTACATAACTCCAAATTACGAATTCCAGTATCAAATAGAAAAGCTAATATGCATTTATTTCTTATATCCATGTATTCATTTCCCTTATAAACATTCATCATATTTTCCACTTCTTCATCAGTAAATGTATTTATAATCGTTTTTCCTTCTTTTAACCAGCTAATTTTATCAACTGGACTACTCTCTATTATTTCTTCTTGCTCTGCATATTTAAAGTAAGCCCTAAAACATTTGATTAGACCATTAATATAAGTTGGCTTATTGCCTTTTTTCTGAAGTACTTTAATATAACTTTTTATGTGGATTGGTTTTACATCTTCAACCTCAGTGATATTAAACTCTTTTTCTAGATAAGTTAATAATAATAAGTTGTTATTGTTATAACTTTTCAATGTTCTTACAGAATAATTTTTAATTTCTAATTCCAAATAGAACTCTTTTAATAAATCTTTTAATAACAAAAAAGACACCTCCTATACTTAAATAGAAAGTGTCTTAAAAATTAAACATATATCATTAAACATAAACCATAATCGTCGTATATCATAATGAACTGTTACTTTTTCTAATATTTTTTAGCTGAACAAAATCCCTGCAACCTGCTATTAGACAGCAGGTGTTTTTTTATAGAATTATTATTCTTCCCATCCTTCAGGGAATTCAGCATTGTGATAAACTTCTGTAACGTCATCATCGTCATCAAGTAAATCAAGCATCTTTTGGAATTTCTTTGCTGCATCTTCATCTATTGCAGAGTATGTGTCTGGTATCATCTTAACTGAAGCTTCTAAGAACTCTATGTTTTGTGCTTCTAAAGCTTCTCTTACTGCTCCAAAATCTTCTGGAGATGTAGTTACTACAAAAACTTCATCTTCTGCAGCAAAATCTTCTGCTCCAGCATCTAAAGCTAGCATCATTATTTCATCTTCATCTAGGTCTCCTCTTTCAATAATAAGTTCACCTTTCTTCTGGAACATAAATGATACACAACCAGTAGAGCCCATATTTCCGCCACCCTTTGTAAAGGCACTTCTAACATTTCCTGCTGATCTATTTTTGTTATCTGTAAGAGTTTCAACTATTACTGCAACACCATTTGGTCCGTATCCTTCATAAACTATTTCATCATAATGAGTTGAACCCATTTCTCCTGCAGCTTTCTTTATTGCTCTTTGAATAGTATCATTTGGCATATTAGCTGCTTTTGCCTTAGCAACAACATCTCTTAGTCTTGAATTTGAATCAGGATTTGATCCACCTTCACCAACTACCATTGCAATTTCTTTACCTATCTTAGTAAAAATCTTTCCTCTTTTAGCATCAACCTTACTCTTTTTAGCTTGAATATTATGCCACTTTGAATGTCCTGACATTAAAATTCCTCCTATCCTCTATGTAAATGTATTTATTCGATAAATTACAAATCAGCTTAAAT
Source organism: Clostridium sp. TW13 (assembly GCF_024345225.1). Taxonomy (NCBI): domain Bacteria; kingdom Bacillati; phylum Bacillota; class Clostridia; order Eubacteriales; family Clostridiaceae; genus Inconstantimicrobium; species Inconstantimicrobium mannanitabidum. Next base: position 1,351,718 of record NZ_BROD01000001.1, on the reverse strand, counting down.
TATATCACAACAGATTTTACACTTCAATAATTTAGGTATTTTAAAATAAATAACAAGTTAAAATATACTAACATATGAACTCACTTATTTTTTAAGATACCTTGGCTTATTTATTCTTCCAGGTTATAAAGCAACCTGTTGCCCCTCTTAAAATATACTAATATATCTCCTTGTTCTATAATAGCCTTACCATTGGTATTCTCAACTATTTTAGCTATAATATTATCTTTTTCTGAGATCTCACTTCTCATTTTTATTTTAACTACATCCGTATACTCTATGTTCTCCATATACCAATCATTTTGTCCAAATAGATATTGAATTTTTCCAAGTAGGTCATAATCAAGGATTATATCCATTTCCACTCCTTGCACCTTTTCAACTATTCCAGCTGCTTTTATTGCAATTGCAGCCCCCTTAGTATATGCTCTATTAAGTCCTCCTGTACCTAATAGAATTCCACCAAAATATCTAGTTACAACTATAACACAATCTGTTATCTCATTCTTTTTGATTACCTCTAAAATAGGTATTCCTGCTGTTCCTTGTGGCTCACCATCATCATTATAACGCTGAGTATTCATATTTTGTCCTATTACATATGCAGAGCAATTATGAGTTGCATCCTTGTGCTTACTTTTTATCTCTGCAATAAATTCTTTCGCTTCATCTTCTGTGGTTACTCTCTTAATATATCCTATAAATTGAGATTTCTTCTCAAAAAATTCATCTTCAGCTCTCTTCTCTACTGTTAAATACCTCATATATAAATCACACCTTTACAAATATTCACCGATAATACTTATTCCTTCTTTAATCTTAGCACAATCTACTTCTGAGAACCCTATTCTGAAGTACTTTAAACCATCCTTACCATTCAAGAAAAACATTACCCCGGGAGTTATAAACACATTTTTCTTTTTAAGTAATTTGTAAAGCCTAATGCTATCCATATCATCATTTTTTATCTTTAGAAATAAATGTAGTGCTCCTCCACTTAATACGAAACTGACTTTGTCCCCTAAAACCTCTCTAATAGAAGTAACAATACACTCATATCTTTGCTTATATACAGATTTTAAATTATCAGCGCTCTTGGCCCAATACTCTCTCTCTATATATAATTGAAGTACCCTTTGCATTAAAGATGACGTAGATATATCTGTATTTATTTTAGCTAGCTGTATGCTGTTTTTTAATTTTTCTGGAACTATCATATATCCGAGCCTTATTCCTGGTAAAAACACCTTAGAAAAACTCTTTATATATATAATCCTCTGCTTTTTATCCAATGTTTTTATGGGAGAATATTCTATACTTTCATCATAAATTAATTCAGACAAATAATCATCTTCAACTACATAAAAATCATACTTTTCAGCTAATTGAACCAATTTTCGTTTCTTCTGGGTACTTAATGTTATACCTGACGGATTTTGAAAATAACTCATAGTATAAAAAGCTTTAACATTATTTCTTTTTAATATTTTTTCTAAAGACTCTAAGTTTACTCCATCATCTTCCATTTCAACTTCTAAAATATTAGCTCTTCTTCCTTTGAAAACAGATAATGCTCCACTATAAGTTGGTTTTTCTACAACTACATAGTCATTTGCATTTATCAAAGTCTTACCTATCAAATCTATTCCTTGTTGTGCTCCTGAAACAATTAAAATATTATCAAGTTGCACTTTATTGTCCCAAAATTTATTTTTTATTGTTTCTCTTAAATTTTCATATCCTAAGTGATCTTGATAAATCAAAGCCTCAGCACCATCTCTATTAAGTACTTCATTTATTATGCTTTTAAATTCTTCTATAGGAAATAAATCTACAGATGTAGTTTCTCCAGTAAAATCTATTACCTTATCTAAATCTTTCTTATCTAACTTTTTAAAAGTTTCACTATAATGTTTTTTAAAAATTCTAGTAAAATCCTTTCTCTTGGCAAAAGTACCACTGCCCATCTTAGAAATCGCATGTCCTTCTTCCTCTAATTTTTTATAAGCTTTTATAACAGTTATTTTATTTACATTTAAACTTTCTGATAATTCTCTAATAGTAGGTAACTTTTCACCATCTTCAATTTGGCCTCTTTCAATACATTGCTTAATATAATTAGCTAATTGAATGTATTTGTGTTCAAAATCATTAAACTCTAATTTAATCATCTTTATCTCCCCAATGTAAATCAATTGATACCAGAATCCTACACAAAGTATTCATTTTCTTTTAAAAGTTCTGCACCATTTTCATCTCTATATACTCTCTCTGACTTGTATATTAAGTTTTGTTTATATACATATCTCAGAATCTTTTCCATGTTTATGTCTATCCCATTAAATTCTTTCAAATTCATTAATTCTTGAGATGTTAAACCCTTATTTTCTCTTTTCATAATTTCAATTAGAAATTCTGTAGAATCTTTTATTGTTTCTTTTATATATTTTTCAGTTACTTCCATAAAGTTTTGTATTGCTTCCTCATGCTTATTATCACAACAAAAAAATAACTTATCTATGGAAGACTTTAATTTATCATTTAGACTAATTGCTAGTTTTATACTATCCTTACTTACAGTATATCCATTTATATTCAAAAAAAGCTTACATAATGTTTCTGAACACCTTACTGCCACAGAATATGCTACATATATTCCATTATTATGCAAGTGCTTTTTAGAAACATTGATATCTTTAAGTAATTTTCCTAAATAAATTAAGTTTTCCTTAGACTTACTGCTTGCAACTCCAGGATTATATCTTCTACCTTGAATATATACTTCTAATTCCTTATCTCTACAAAAAATAATTTTTGAAGTTGTTAATTTGTCCATTATAAAAATATTCTTTTTTGTGTTATAAATTGCATTTAAACTAACAAATTTAATTTGTATTTGAACGTCATTAATAGTTGAATATATATTTTCAACAAACTTACTCTGGTTTTTCATTACTACAATAAGATCAATATCTGATTCTTCCCATAAGTCCCCAGTAATCATACTTCCAAATACCATTACTGCTAGTACATTTTCATTTTTTTTCAGTTTTTCTACCATTGAATTTACAGCTTCTTGATATTTAACTATAATATTTGCCATCTTTTTCTCCCAATATCAATAAAATAAACTTAATTTACATCTATAATTTCACTATATTCTACTAATTATTATATATTATTTTTTATTTTTCACAACCATTCATTCTACTTTTAAAACAATCTAATCTTCCATCCAGTAGTCTTGCTGTAAACTTTAACTGCTCTTCAATGTATACACTTAAATCTAACGCTGCCTTTACGTCCTTTTTATCTTGTAACGCATTCCCTTGAAAAAGATTTGCTGTAGCTGCCATATTAAAACTTGCTATACTTAAGTTATTCATCATTTCAACTAAAGGCTTTACTTTTCTTTCATAATACAAAAGTTCAATTTCATCTACAGCTAAGTTCTGCAAGCTATCTTTTACATTGCTAGTGTTATTAATAATATCAACTATTTTGCCATAAGCTAATAATTTTTGTTCATTTACATCCTCATTTACTGTAGCATTTGTGTTATTATCTATATTCGAAGAACTTGAACTACTTCCTGAATTATCTTCACCTTGCTGTTGGTCTATTATAGCTTTAGCTTTAATATAATTCTGATTAACTCTCTCAAAAGATGATTCATCAATGTTGTTTTCATCATCTATGTTTTTAGACTCATCATCCATACACTAATCCCTCATAAAATAATTATACATAATATATATTTTAAAATTCATTTTTTTATTCTGCTAAAAAAGGCGAAAGCATTCTACATGCTTTCGCCTTAATTTATTATTCTTTTATAAATTCTCTTAATTTATTATATACTTCCTCATCAACTTCAACTTCAAGTAAAGTTCCTTCTTCTTCATAGTATTCATTAATTACATTTGCATTCCTATGAAGGTATGCCACTTGATTTTGTTCTGTATATGGAATAAGCATTTGAACTTTAGTCAATCTATTTGGCAAAAATTCTGCTACTTTATTTAGTAGGACATCAAGATTAATTTCTTCTCTTGCTGATATCTCTACAATTTCATAATTCAAATTGTCTTCCTTCAATTTTTCTAATGTTTCCTCTGAGCAAAGATCCATTTTATTTATTACTAGTATTGTTGGCTTATCTCTAACACCTAACTCTGCTAATACTTCTTCTACTGCTTCTATCTGTCCTCTTACATCCTCACTTGATCCATCTACAACATGACATAAAACATCAGCACCACAAACTTCTTCCAAAGTTGATTTAAAAGCTTCTACTAATTCATGTGGCAACTTTCTGACAAATCCTACTGTATCTGTTAAAGCTGCTAATCTGTTGTCTAATAAATTAATAGCTCTTGTTGTAGTATCTAAGGTTGCAAATAACATATTGGCTTCAAAAACCTTTTCCTTCTTTGTCACATCTTTTAAACTAGCTACATCACATAACTTATTTCTTAATGTAGACTTACCTGCATTAGTGTATCCAACCAAGGCAATTTGAGGTACACTGTTCTTATTTCTCTTCTCTCTTTGAATTTCCCTAGTCTTCTTCATTTTTTTAAGTTCTTCAGATAAATCGTAAATAGTTTCTTTAATCTTTCTTCTATCTACTTCAAGTTTCTTCTCTCCTGGACCTCTTGTTCCAATACCACCACCAGTTCTTGAAAGAATGGTACCTAATCCTATCAGTCTTGAAGATCTATATTTTAGCTGTGCAAGTTCCACTTGAAGTCTTGCTTCTTTAGTTTTAGCCCTTGTTGCAAATATCTCAAGAATTAGTGTTGTTCTGTCTATAACTTTTACACCTAGAGCTGATTCAAGATTTCTCACTTGAGATCCAGAAAGTTCGTCATCAAATATCACTACATTAGCCCTCTCTGTTTGAACCAAATGACCTATCTCTTCTACCTTACCCTTTCCTATGTAATAGGCAGGATCAATCTTAGGTCTATTTTGGAATACAGATTCAAGGACAGCAACATCACATGCTTTAGCTAATTCAGCCAATTCTTGCATGCTTTCATACGTATCTGTACCCACTATAATAGCTTTTTCCTTATCATCCTCAACTACATCGTTATCGATAATACTATTCTCGATTTCCTTTACCTTTTCTAAGAATTCCATTTTATCAACTTCAGCTAAACTCAAATTCTTTATTTCTTCAAAATCCAAAGTGTAATCCTTAACATTGCAGAAACCAATATTTATTTTTGTTAATACTCCCTCTTCTACCCCTACTGCTAAGATAGCATCCAATTTTAATTTTAATAACGCAGATATATCTAAAGCAGATAACTTAGGATTTCCATTTGGATGAGTATGTATTATCCTAACTCCAGATAACTTACGTTCCTTTATATCGATTAATGGGATTTCTACAGAAGTACTATCTCCGATAGCAACACTTATTATATTTCCTTTTCTATCAATACCAACACTAACTTCCTTTTCTAATATCTTTGTAAATCTCATCATAACATTTAGTATTTCTTCTGTTACTAGAGAATACTTTGGAACCCTCATATCATATATTAGTTCCAATTCACTTAAAAATGCATTCTTAACTCCTTCTACATTTCCATATATCATAAATTATCACCTCAATCTTCTCTTATCTTGACAACATTGGTTTAATTTTATACTATTAAAGCTATATTGTAAATAATTTATAATCTAATTTGGAGGCAAACAATGGAAGATAAAAAACGTAACATCTTATTGACTGAAGAACAAATTAAAACACAAATACAAAAGCTTGGCTTAACAATTTCGGAAGACTATAAAGGCAAAAAATTATATGTTCTTTCTTTGTTAAGAGGAAGTTTTATTTATGCAGCAGATTTAGTAAGAGCTATTGACGTTCCTACAAAAATAGGTTTCATGACAACTTCTAGTTATGGTCATTCAGAAGAAAGTACAGGAACAGTTACTGTAGTAAATGATGTGCCTGACAATATAGAAGGTTATGATGTATTAATCGTAGATGATATAGTAGATACAGGAATAACTATGGAATTTGTTAAGAACCATATTGCAAAACTTGGAGCTGCATCTATTAAAACTTGTGTTTTACTAGATAAGCCATCTAGAAGAGTTGCTAATATAACTCCTGATTATTGTTGTTTTACCATAGAAGATGTTTTTGTTGTAGGATACGGTTTAAACTACGGAGACTACTATAGAAATGTGCCTTACATATTTAACTGGGAATCTTAATAAAAAAGAAGGTATTGAATAATACCTTCTTTTTCACGTATTAACTTTCTGGTAGCTATTGAAATAACCTACTAATTTCCTAGACTTAAATTTGTGTTTGGAATCTTTCCTACTATTATTGTCTCTGAAACAGGCATATCATTTTCTACTAATACCTCCCTATTTTCTGTAGGTAAAATCACCTTTATTCTTGCAGACAATGTAATTTTAATCTTATGTCTAGTTTGATTTATCCCTGCAGCTTCAAATTCAGAAGAATACTTTATTTGCACTCTTCCTATAGGCTCCATGCATGCAGTTATTTTAGGACCAAATCTAGAAAGTAAATTGTTATTTGTGACATAACCCCAAGGAACCTTCACTCCATTTTTTCCTAAATTTTCAATATCTTTTGTGCATTTTAACGCTACCTTCTGAGCCAAAGCTGTCATTCTAACTGTATCAGCTCTTAGAAGCGTTATATTTCCTTCTGAATCCTTTTCAATTTTCAAAAAATCTTGACTTTGTGTTCCTTGAGTATATACCTCGTATACATTATTCTGCATAATTTCAGTAGCCTCTTGTTTAAATTGAGCTTCTGCGAGTAACATAGCACTGGAATTAACCTTTCTATCTACAGAATAAATTACAAGCCATAATATATAAATTATTAATATGGCTATAATGATAAATAGAATCTTATTTTTATTATTTTTTTTAAGTTTCATAATTTCACCACTTTTAATTAGTGTTTTCTAAATATAATATGTTATAATAATATTTAATATTTTATTTTTTCTTAAACTATTTTATTTTGGGAGGAAAATATGTCAGAAGTTAAAAAGAAAAAAACTATTCCAAAAAAGAAAAAAAAGAAGAGTAAAGCTAGGCGCTTTTTTAAATATTTCTTTCTTACTTTACTATTATTATTTATTATAGGTTCCGTAGTAGCAGGAGGATATGTTTTTGCAGTTATAAAAAATGCTCCAGCTTTAGATGTAAATCAAGTACTAACATTAAATCAGCCATCTCGTGTTTATGACGCAGACGGAAAAGTTATGGATGATGTTATAGATACAGAGCAAAGATATGTAATTCCATTAAAAGATATACCTTCTAACCTACAAAATGCATTTATATCTATTGAGGACGAAAGATTCTATTCTCATGGTGGTGTAGATGTAAAGAGAATACTTGGAGCTGCATTTACTGATGCAAAGAAATTTGTAACTGGCAAAGCAGGACTTCATGGTGCCTCCACTTTAACTCAGCAATTATTAAAGAATACAATTTTAAGCAATGAAATTTCAGTTGACAGAAAAGTTAAGGAAATTTATTTAGCTATACAATTAGAGAAATATCTAGATAAAAATAAAATATTAGAAGCTTACCTTAATACTATTCCTCTTGGGGGAAATGTTTATGGAGTTGAAGCTGCAGCTTATCAATACTTTGGAATTCCAGCAAATCAATTAAATTTAATTCAATGTGCGTATATAGCTGGTACCACTCAAGCTCCAAGCTATTATAATGCATTAACAGAGAAATCAAAAAAGAACCCTACACCTTATTTGAACAGAACAAAAACTGTTTTATCTAAAATGTTAGAAAACAAAAAAATTTCTCAAACAGAATATGATAAAGCAATAAAGGATATAGACAATGGTCAGTTAAAATTTAATCCAGTTAAAAAGACAAACAGATTAAACTTTGAGTGGTTTACTCGTCCTGTAATTGCTCAGGTTAAAAAAGATTTAAAAGAAAAGTATAAATATACAGATGAAGAAGTTTCTAAGATGCTTGTAAATGGAGGACTAACAATACATTCTACTATGGATAGAAAACTTCAAAATTATACTCAAGAAGTTCTTGATAGCAATGATAATTTACTTGTAGGTAATGATAAAAACGAAATGATTCAAACTGCAGATAAAAAATATATTTATCCTGCACTTCAAGCTTCAGCAACTATAATGGATTATCATACTGGTCAAGTAAAAGCGATGGTAGGTGGACGTAATTCTTCAAAGGGCACTCAACCACCAGGAACTTCAAACAATAGAGCTTATTTTGGTTACAGACCAACAGGTTCTTCTGTAAAACCACTTACTGTATATGGTCCTGCTGTAGATATGAAGGTTGTAACTCCATCTACTACCTTTGAAGATTCACCTTTATCTAACGATGAACTTAAAATTGGTCATTTTGATGCTCAGCCTATGAATCAAGATCGTCAATATAGAGGTACTGTTACTATTCGTGAAGCCATAAGACAATCACTTAACGTGGTAGCTATAAAAGTAGAAGAAAAAATCGGAGTAGATACTGGTTTAGCATACGGTCAAAAATTTGGTATGAAGTATAATGCTCAATCTAAAAGTAGTATTGCTTCCATAGCCTTAGGTCAATTTAATAATGATCCAAGTGACAGAGATGGTGCAAATACCACAACTATGGCTGCTGCTTTTGGTACCTTTGGGAATTCTGGAAATTACACTGAGCCTATTTTATATACTACAGTAGAAGATGCTAATCACAATGTCATTTTACAAAAAGCTCCTGCTAAAAGAAGAGTTGTATCAACAGAAGCTGCTTATATAATGTATGATTTATTAAAGACTCCTGTTGAAACTTACAGCGCTAAAACTGCTAAATTTGGTGATATACCTGTTGCTGGTAAAACCGGTACTACCTCAAATAATAGTGACCTTTGGTTTTCAGGATTTACTCCTTATCTTTCTGCAGCAATATGGGTTGGATATGATAATCCTCGTGAATTACTAGATCCTTATGGAACTTCAAATGTAAGTAGTGGTTCCGTAGCTGGTACACTTTGGGGAATGATAATGAAGAAGGCTCATGACGGATTACAATTCAAAGATATCCCAAAACCTGATGGTGTAATTAAAGGTGCAGTTTGTATGGATTCAGGCAAACTTGCTACTGATCTCTGTAAAAGAGATCCTCGTGGAAACAGGGTTGTAGAAGATTTATTCATTGGAACATCTTCAAGTTCCAATGAATTATGTGATGTACACGTAACTGCAAAGGTAAATAAGTTAAATGGAAAACTTGCTACAGAAAATACACCTGCAAATCTTATTGAAGAAAGAGTTTTCATTAATAAAAAGTTAGATCCTAGTTCACCGGATTATAAGTATATGTTACCAACAGAGAAGGATGATACTAAACCTGCCGCTGAAACTAAACCTGCCACCGATACTAAACAAAATCCTGATAAAGGTAACCCTGCTAAAACTAATCCTTCTCCGCAACCAACTACTGATCCCAATAATACTGATCCAAGTAAAACTGATCCAAATAAAACTGACCCTAATCCAAAAGACAAAACGACACCTTAACCAAAAAACTTTTCTCACAATAAGTGAGAAAAGTTTTTTTATTATAAATAATAAACTTATTTTTTAGCCTCAGATAATAATTATTAAGTTTAGTTTTTTTATACATATAACTTGTATAAATTAATTCCAGCATTTATAATGTATTTATACTAATCAGTACAAAGGAGAGTAATTATGAGTTTAAGTTCAATTTTAGAGAAAAAGAGAAAAGAAAAGCAAAAGAAAGTTCGTGCAGAAAAAACTAAGGTAGCCGCTTTAGGTTTAACTTTAGGTGCTGTAGCAGGAACTGTTGGAGGATTATTGTTTGCTCCAAAGTCAGGAAAAGAAACAAGAGTTGAAATTAAAGATACTGCAAAAAAAGTCCAAGATGAATTAAGTAACAAGGCTATTGAAACAAAAAATACTATCGTTGCTAAGGCTGAAGACAAAAAAGAATCTATAGCTCAAGCAAAAAATAAAATTTCACAATACTTAAAAGACAAGAAAAATTCAGATTCTAACTCTGAAGAAGTAAATACTACAGAAGAAGTTGTAGCTGAAGAAGCTGAAACTACTTCAGAAGTATAAAAAAGTTGTGATAAATTTTGAATCTATATATTGATTTAAATTGTGTATATTTAATACTCGCTTTGGTAGGTATTATAGCACTTGTTTTACTTATAATCACATTATTTCGTGTTTCAACACTTATAAAAAATATTAATATTATCATTAGTTCAAATAAAGATAATATACAAAAAGTATGTAATGATGCTCCTGAAATATCAGGCAACATAAAAGAAGCTACCGAAAATGCCAAAAGTGTAACTGAAGTGGTAACAGAAGTTACTGCTGATGCCATAGTTGCCAAGGAAAGTTTCCAATCTAACTTTGAAACTATTAAAGATATACTCAATATTGTTTTGAGTGTATTTTCAAAAAAATAAGGTTGTCCTTTTATAGGACAACCTTATTTTTTATTTACACACTGTAAAATATCATTCTTTATTTTCAGCATTACTTCATTATTAGTTTTAAAAGAATTTATCATTATTAGTTTGTCTAATTGAACCATATTATCTTCTACTAAGATTATATTACAATAAGGATCCTTTATCATAGCATACAATTTGTTCTCCATAGGGACTTTAATACTCTTATCTTTAAAAATCTCTACTGAAAGTATGTTACTAATGCTGCAGGTAATAACTAAATTACAACTATTGTAAAGTTTCAATATACTATTTAATTCCTCTTGTGAGCATAGATAATTCAAAATTTTTAAACTACTTGGAATAAGTAATAAATCATAACACTCACCCATATATATTTTAGTATTTACATTGATAACTCCCCTACTCTGAACAAAATCCTTATCTATTGATAAATACTCAATGTCTAACCCATCTTCATTTTCAAAATATCCTACCATATTTCCTAATGATAATATATCAAACTCATCAAATAGAAGCACCCCTACCTTCATGCAGCAACTTCTCTTTATCCTTCCAAATTCTTGTTCAGTTATTTTTAACGTATGAATCTCTCGCGCTTTATCTATAACTTGGAAACCTAAATTAATCATTGAATCCTGATAATATCCCTCTTGGCATTTTTCAATCATTACAGTTCCGCCAAATTCATAAAAGTAGACTTCTAAAATAAGTTTAATAGCTTCTTCCACAACTTCTGCAGATCTATATTCTTTTTTTATTTTTATATTAAGTTTTGCCATTTGAGTAGAAGGATCATAAGCATGGAAACTTGCCTCTCCAATAGGCTGATTATCATAATTATATACCAATGTATAGCAGTTTCTTCCGTCAGTTGGAGATACCATCTTCTTGTAAAATAATTTCCACTTATCATCAGTTAAATAGAACGTACCACCAAATTCCTGCATTGAATCAGTATCACTCCATAAACTTCTTACAAACACAACCTCTTCATATTGGGGAGATTTAATATATATTTTTTTACCATTTCTTCTAAATACTTTTTCCATCGTCTATCACCTATTGTTCTTTATACACCATATATTATAGACTATTTACCTACGAATACATAGTATATTTTTGTAAAACACTAATCCTAATTGGTTATAAAACATTTTTTTATAATAAATATTGATTTATTGTTAAAATCTCTATATAATATCTTTTGTTTAGTAATCATAAACTTTATGTTTAGTAAAAGTTATTAATTTTTATTCTAGTAATCAATTACAAGTCATATGCTGAAATAATGGTTAATTTCTTTTGCAGTAAATTTAAATAGGAGATGTAACGGTGCAAATAGGAGAAAAGATTAAACGGCTAAGAATTGAAAAGCAACTAACTCAAGAAGAATTAGCTAATAGATGTGAACTATCTAAAGGATTTATATCTCAAGTAGAAAATGACTTAACCTCTCCTTCTATAGCTACACTGATGGATATATTAGAGACTCTTGGCACAAATCTAACCAACTTTTTTAAAGAAGATGAAAATGAAAAAATCACTTTCTCAAAAGAAGATATGTTTGAAACATATAATGAGGAAATGAAATTTAATCTAAGATGGTTAGTTCCAAATGCTCAAAAAAATCATATGGAGCCTATTATAGTTAAACTTGAATCTGGTGGACAATACATAAATGAAGAACCACACACTGGAGAGGAGTTTGGTTATGTACTTTCTGGTACAATATTTCTACATCTAGGAGAAAGAAAATTAAAAGTTAAAAAAGGGGAAAGCTTTTACTTTGAACCAAAAGCTAATCATTATATATCAAATGAAGGTAAGGCAGATGCTGAAGTAATTTGGATCACTACCCCACCTTCATTCTAATACTAAAAGCGAGGTGTTTACTTTGAGTGAAAATATCATTGAATTAAAAAATATAAAAAAATCTTATCACGATAACACAGTTTTGGATAACATCAATCTATCAATTAAAAGAAATGAATTCTTAACATTGCTTGGACCAAGCGGATGTGGTAAAACTACAACCCTTAAAATAATTGGCGGTTTTGAAACAACAGATGAAGGACAAGTTCTTTTTGATGATAAAGATATTTCTTATGTACCACCATATTTACGTCAAATTAATACTGTATTCCAAAAATACGCCCTATTTCCTCATATGAATGTATATGAAAACGTAGCCTTTGGTCTTAAAATAAAGAAGCTTCCAAAAAGCACAATTGATTCTAAAGTAAAAGAAATGCTTAAACTTGTAGCTCTTGAGAATTTTGAAAAAAGATCTATTCATTCTTTAAGTGGCGGTCAGCAACAAAGAGTAGCCATTGCTAGAGCACTAGTAAACGAACCAAAGGTCCTTTTACTAGATGAGCCACTAGGTGCACTTGACCTTAAACTTAGAAAAGAGATGCAATTAGAACTGAAAAATATTCAAAAGAAACTTGGTATTACTTTTATTTTTGTAACACACGATCAAGAAGAAGCTCTTACTATGTCTGATACTATAGTTGTAATGAATAAGGGTAAGATTCAACAAATGGGCACCCCAGAAGATATATATAATGAACCTGCCAACGCATTTGTAGCTGATTTTATTGGAGAAAGTAATATTCTTAACGGAATTATGTTAGAAGACTACAAAGTGAACTTCTCTAACAGAGATTTTGAATGTGTAGATAAAGGATTTTTACCTAACGAGAATATTGAGGTAGTTGTAAGACCTGAAGATATTAAGATGGTTTCAGAAGACAAAGGTATGCTTAAAGGAAAGGTTAAATCTGTAGTTTTTAAAGGTGTTCACTATGAAATAGAACTTGAAGAATTAGGAACTAATAATAAATGGATTTTACATAATACAAAATATGCAGATGTTGATTCAATTATAGGTATGGACATTTACCCAGAAGACATTCATATAATGAGAAAAGTAGGAGAATAAATATGAAAAAGAAGAACCTATCTGCTTATCCATATTTAGTATGGAGTATTATTTTTATTATTTTTCCTTTGTTTATAGTTTTGTATTATAGTTTCACAAAAAAAGTTAATGGTAATTTTGTCTTTACGCTAGATAATTATAAAAATTTACTTGATCCTCTATATTTAAAGGTGTTTGGGCGTTCCTTGTATTTGGCGTTTTCTTCTACAATTGTATGCTTAATCTTAGGTTACCCTATAGCCTACATAATTGCTAGAATGAATGTAAAGAAAAGAGGAATTCTAATTTTGCTATTTATTTTACCTATGTGGATGAATTTCTTGCTAAGAACTTACTCTTGGATGTCTATTCTAGGCAAAAATGGTATAATAGATAAATTGTTTGCTCTAGTTGGTATTCATGTTGGAAGTTTGCTATATACAGATACTGCTGTAATGCTAGGTATGATTTATAACTTTCTACCTTTTATGGTATTGCCTATTTATACAATTTTAATTAATACTGATATGGATTTAATAAATGCTGCTCAAGATTTAGGAGCAAATAAATTAAAAGTTTTTTGGAAAGTAACTTTTCCTCTAAGTTTGCCTGGAGTAATGTCTGGAATAACTATGGTATTTATGCCTGCAGTTTCAACCTTCGTTATATCAAGATTACTTGGTGGTGGACAATATATGTTATTAGGTAACTTAATTGAAGAACAATTTACTACAGCCGGAAACTGGAACTTTGGTTCTTCTATATCAATAGTTATGATGATTCTTATACTTTTATCTATGGCTATAATGTCTAAATATGAAAAAACAGAAAAGGATGGTGTGATTTAATGCTAAAAAAAGCTGGAGTAAAACTTTATACTTTTATTATTTTCCTATTTTTATACGCACCCATAATAGCATTAATTATATTTTCCTTTAATAATTCAAGAACGATGGGTGTTTGGAAAGGTTTCACCTTTAAATGGTATCTCCAATTGTTTCACAATAGAAGAATTTTAAGAGCTCTTTATTATACAGTACTTATCGCAATCTCTTCTGCTGTTATATCGACAATAGTTGGAACTATTAGCTCCATAGCCATATATAAGTTAAAAGGCTTCAAAAAGAAATTAACTTTAAATATAACTAATCTACCTGTATTGAATCCTGATATTGTTACTGGTATTGCATTAATGAGTTTATTTACATTCTTAAGCATTAAACTTGGATTACTTTCGATGTTATTAGCTCATATTACCTTTGGTATCCCCTACGTAATTCTATCTGTATTACCAAAGTTAAAGCAACTTCCAACTAACTTAGAGGATGCAGCTTTAGACCTTGGTGCTACTCCACGTTATACACTAAGAAAAGTTATATTACCTTTAATTAAACCTGGTATAGCTTCAGGATTTTTAATGGCATTTACTATGTCCATAGATGATTTTGTAATAAGTTTCTTCACCGCTGGACCTGGTGTAACAAATCTTTCTATAGAAGTTTATTCTATGGCTAAAAGAGGTATAAAGCCTGAAATTAATGCATTGTCTACACTGATGTTTTTAGTTGTTTTATTCCTACTATTAATAATCAATAGAAAAGACTCAAAAGGAGGAGGCAAAAAATTTGAAGAAATTTAAGAGACTTGCCATATTATTCTTTATTCCAATACTAATATCTTCATCTTTTGCTGGTTGTGCAATAGATTCTAATAGAACAGTTCTTCATTTATTTAATGCTGGAGATTACATTGATGAGGATCTTTTATCACAATTTGAAGATGAAACTGGCATAGAAGTTTCCATGGATATATTTGAAACAAATGAAATGATGTATCAAAAAGTCAAAAAAGGTGATTCAGGCTATGATTTGATAATTCCGTCAGATTATATGATTGAAAAAATGAAAAAAGAAAACCTTCTAGACAAAATTGACTTTGATAATATTCCAAACTATCAAAACATAGATGATAATTTTAAAAACTTATCCTATGACCCTAAAAATGAATATTCTGTACCATATTTTTGGGGTACCTATGGTATCATGTATAATAAAAAGGTAGTTTCAGATCCGGTAGATAGTTGGTCTATACTATGGAATCCAAAGTATAAAGGTAAAATATTAATGCTTGATGCTGTAAGAGATTCAATGGGGGTAGCTTTAAAAAAATTAGGTTATTCTTTAAATACAGTGAATCAAGACCAAATAAATGCTGCTAGAGATGAACTACTAAAGCAAAGATCTTTAGTAAAAGCCTATGTGGGAGATGAAGTAAAAGAATTAATGTCTAGAGAAGAAGCTTCTCTAGCTGTAATGTATTCTGGAGATTACCTAACAGTAAAACAAAATAATGAAGACTTAGCATATGCCATTCCTAAAGAAGGCACAAATAAATGGTTTGATGCTATGGTAATTCCTAAAAATGCAAAAAACAAAAGTGCTGCGGAACAATTTATAGACTTTATGTTAGATCCAGAAGTTGCTAAACAAAATGCTGAATATGTTGGATACTCTACTCCAAATAAAGCTGCTTTCGAACTCTTAGATCCTTCTATTAAGTCAAATAAGTTATTATATCCTGAAAAGTCTTTACTTGATAAATGCGAAATCTTTAAAGATTTAGGAGAAAATATCTCAAAGTATGACGATGCATGGTTCCAAGTAAAATCAAAATAAACTGTTATAAATAGCGCTGGAATTTCTAAAATCCAGCGCTTGATTGTTATAATTTTTTACATATTTCTGGCACTGAACCATTCCTCTTTAGCCACAAGTTCTGGAAACCATAGTTTTATTTCTCTTTCTGCACTTTCTTCACAGTCAGAAGCATGTACTGAATTCTCTGTATTATTTAAAGCATACATTTTCCTTATAGTACCCTCTTCTGCTTTTTCAGGATTCGTATTGCCATTAATACGCCTTATTTTTTCTATAGCATTTTCTCCTTGTAGTACTATAGCCACAATTTCGCTTCTTGTTATAGTCTTAATTAAATCATTAAAAAAAGACTTTCCTTTATGCTCTTTATAATGTATTTCAGCAAAAGTCTTATCCAATTTTACAAGCTTCATTGCTGCTATATTTAAGCCATGCTCCTCGTACATACTTATAATTTTCCCAACTAGTTTTCGTTCCACTGCATCAGGTTTGATTAGAACTAAACTTTTTTGTACTTTTTCCATAAAATCAGCCTCCAAATATTATACCTGCATAATATACTTTAATTATATTATGTAACCTTATGTTTTGTAAAGAATATTCTGAATTTTCAAAACATATCAAAGTTATCTTTCATATTATATATACTAATTTATGTGTTAAATTATTCATAAATAATTATTTTCTGAAGACGACAAATAAATAAAACATCAATAATACTAATTTTTATTATTACATGATATAATAACCCTATATTATTATAATTGGGGTGAAAATATGAACATACTTATAAGAAAATGTCACGGAACAGCCAATGACTTCATTTTAATTGACGAAATATCAAATAAGTACTCTTTTACTGATAAAGATAGAGCTACACTTGCAAAGAACCTTTGTGATAGACAAAATAGCATTGGAGCTGATGGAATTTTATTTTTACAATCTAGCACTACTTGTGATGCAAAAATGAGAATATTTAATTCTGATGGTTCTGAAGCACAAATGTGTGGAAACGGCCTTAGATGTATTGGTAGATATGCTCTTGAGCTTTTAGATAAAACAGAACTTGACATAGAAACACTTACAGCTCACTACAAAGTAGTCAAGGCTCCTAGCCTTTATAAAGATATTTATACTGTACAAATATGGTTAAACACTGTTAATTTTAACGTTGATTCTCTTCCTATGATATTTGATAAAGAACAATGCTTATTTGAGACCATAGATGAATTGGATTCTAATTTAAAAGTTACTGCAGTAAGTATGACTAATCCTCATATTGTAACTTTTGTACCTGAATTAGATAATACTTTAATTCAACCTCTTGGAGAAAAAGCAAATAACTTAAAATCAGTATTTCCTCAAGGTGTAAACTTTAACTTTGTAAAAGAGATTGATGAAAACAGTATTTATGTAAGAACTTATGAGAGAGGTTGCGGAATCACTAAATCCTGTGGTACAGGAATGACTGCTTCTACCATAACATTTTGTCTTGAACACCCTGAATGTTATGGAAAAGATGTTACTGTGTACAATGATGGCGGAATGATAAAAATAAACGTAACTAAATCTGGTGATACTTACGAAAATAAATTTATTGGAAATGCTTCTTATGTCTTTGATGCAGAAATTGAAATAGATGATAACTTTGCCTTAGAAAACACTATATCAAAAAAATTCTACGATGAAGAAATTTCAGTTTATGATGAATTTCTGTCTTATACTCGAGAACTAACTAAATAGAAGTAATTACAAGAAAACCACCATATAAAGCATAAGCTTTATATGGTGGTTTTTGATTTATGATATATCGATATATATTAATTTATTCTCTTAAAAGCTGATTTAGGTTTGTGACAAATAGGACATAAATAATCATCTGGCAAATCCTCAAAAGGAATATCCCCATCATAAATATAATGGCAAACTACACATTCATATAAAGGCTTTTCTTCTTTTTCTAATTCTTTATTTTCTTCAGTTTTAGATTGATTTGATACTTTTCCTGCTTTTAAATCTCTATAATAACTATAAGTCATAGGTTCATCTTTTGATAACTTATTAGCCTCAACAACATCTGCAATAAACAATAGATGAGTTCCTAAATCTATAGTTTGTACTACCTTACATGACATCGTAGCTATACAGTCATTCTCTACTATTGGATTGTTAATCCCATCTATTTTATAATCTATTCCTTCAAATTTATCCTTATTCCTCCCACTACTATATCCAAAGTGAGCAACGGTATCTAGGGAAGCTTTTTTACTCAAAACTGATACTGAGAATTTATTTGATTTACTTATTAATTCGGTTGTGTAGTTCTTCTTCAGTATTGTTAAACTAACTCTTATTGGATCTTGTGTTACTTGAGCTACAGTGTTTACTATACAAGCATTTTTTATTCCATCAGCTTCAGTACTCAATATAAACATGCCATAACTTAGCGCAAATAATGCTGATTCATCCATTGAATAACCCTCCTTAGGTAATAATTATTATTAATAATAACATATAACAATTAGCCTGCTTTGTCAATAGAGTCATATTATATTGCTATTTCCTATTATTTGACTTTATATGCTTGTTTTATTAATATATTTATATGGTATCTTGTACAAACAAAATAATTAAGAAAGCAGTGATGAAATGATTAATTTAATAAATAAAGCTAGTGTTCAATCACCAGACAATATTTGTATAAATGATAATGAATTATATCTTGGATTATTTACCATAGAAGATTTTGATTTAGTATATTCAAAATTAAATTTAGATGAAAAAATTATTACTGAATGCCATAAAAATGGTACATCTAAATTTGAAAGTCATTTAGGATTTGACTTCATTAAATTAATATTGCCAACTTCAAAGGATTCAAAAGACAAACAAACTAAAATATTTATTTATTTTAGTTCAAATTTATTGATATTTATAAGCAACAACAACAATATTCTCAAAAAAATATCTTCAGATTTTAAATCTAGTGACACTAATATAATAACTTTAGAGAAGGTACTATATGCATTCCTTGAAAAATTAACTTCTGAAGATTCACTTATGCTTGAAAAACTAGAGCAGCATATTTCAAATCTTGAAGAGAAGCTTATAACCTCATCAAATTATGATAACTATATCAATGAGATTATTACATTACGTAGAAGACTTCTAAGCTTAAAACGTTATTATGAACAATTAATAGCTATAGGTGAATCCATAGAAGAAAATGAAAATGAATTGATTTCTGAAAAACAACTTAAATATTTTAAAATGTTTACTCATAGAATGAACAGACTTTTTAATAGTGTAATAAATTTAAGAGATTATGTAACTCAAGTTAGAGAAGCTTATCAAGCTCAGGTAGATATAAATCAAAATAATCTTATGAAAATCTTCACTCTTATTACTACTATATTCTTTCCTTTAACCCTTATTGTGGGTTGGTATGGGATGAACTTTCAAATGCCTGAATATGGTTGGAAGTATGGTTATCCTATAGTGATTACTCTAAGTATATCTATAATAGTAATTTGTATTTTCTTGTTTAGGAAGAAGAAATGGTTTTAATATACTAATACGTGCCTATTATAAGTACGCTTAAAATAATAGGGTATGTCCACCGGACATACCCTATACAATTCTTTATGAAATAATTATATTTTCCTTAATTACTTTTCAGCTTCAGCTAAAAGATCTTTTACGTAATTAGGTAAAGCAAAGCTTCCCTTGTGAATATCAGTATTATAATACTTAGTTTTTATTTTTAAGTTATTCCAAGCTTCTTCATTTAAATCTGATATCGGATCAAACTTCTTTGAAGCAAATCCAAATAACCAATGTCCAGAAGCATAAGTAGGTATATGAACTTGATAAACCTTACATATTGGGAAGAACTCTTCTATTCTCTTATGAGCACGTTTCATAGCTTTTGCATATTCTGAATAGTATGGAGATTCATGTTGATTTACAAGTATTCCATTTTCATTAAGTGCTCTGTAGCAGTTGCTATAAAAATCTGATGTAAATAATCCTTCTCCAGGTCCAATAGGATCTGTTGAATCTACTATAATTAAATC
Source organism: Clostridium sp. TW13 (assembly GCF_024345225.1). Classification (NCBI taxonomy): domain Bacteria; kingdom Bacillati; phylum Bacillota; class Clostridia; order Eubacteriales; family Clostridiaceae; genus Inconstantimicrobium; species Inconstantimicrobium mannanitabidum. The sequence goes on along the minus strand of NZ_BROD01000001.1, from coordinate 1,331,546 downwards.
ATATTCATTTTCTTTTGTTTTAACAAACTTAAGACCATCTTCAAAATATAGATTTACCTTTTCATTATCAAAACCACAAGCAGTTTGTTGTAAATATTCCTTACATACATCTACTACGACTTTATCGATTTCTACCATATCAATTTTTTCTATAGTACTATATCTTGATAGTTCTCTTATTGTACCACCATCACCAGCACCTATTACTAGTACCTTTTTAATATTAGGATTAGTTGCCATAGGTACGTGCACTATCATGTCATGATAAATAAATTCATCTTTTTCTGTTATCATAACTAAACCGTCTATAGTCAAGAATCTACCAAATTCCTTTGAATCAAAAACATCAATTCTTTGAAAATCACTTTGCACTGAACAAAGTTGTTTGTCAACTTTTATAGAAAACCTGACATCTTTAGCATGTTCTTCAGTATACCATAATTCCATATTACAATTCCTCCACAACATTAATTCTTTCTATGTTTATATCTTCTGTTCCTGTAAGGAAACATCCTTTTTCCTTTGAATAACTAATATAATCTAAAATCTCTCTAGTAATTCTTTCCCCAGGAGCAAGTATAGGAATTCCTGGTGGATAACACATTACAAATTCTCCACTAATTTTATTAACACATTCGTCAAAAGGCAGTGATTTTTTATCTGCATAAAATGCGCTTTGTGGAGTCATAACAACATCTGGATTAATATATTCGTTGTCAAAAGAGTCACCTGTATTTCCCTCATTTAATCTTTTTATTTGAGAAATAGCTGCAACTAATCTTTCCACAGCGGGCATATCATCTCCTACAGAAATTATTGCCAAAATGTTTCCAATGTCTCCAAATTCAATTTGTATATCATATTCATCTCTAAGAATATCATAAACTTCTATACCTGCAAGTCCCATGTCTCTTGTAAATACCGAAAGCTTTGTAACATCAAAATCAAACACTTCATTATTATCAATTAATTCTTTTGAATAAGCATAATATCCATCTATCTTATTGATTTCTTTTCTAGCATATTCGGCTAATTCTGTTACTCTTTTAAATATTTCCTTACCATTAAGTGCTAGTTCTCTTCTCGCCAAATCTAGAGAAGTTAATAATAAATATGATCCACTAGTAGTTTGAGTCAAATTAATTATTTGACGAATATATCCCACGTGTAAATCACAATTTGTAAGTAAAAATGAACTTTGAGTTAACGATCCTCCAGTCTTATGCATGCTTACTGCAGCCATATCTGCTCCTGCAGCCATGGCTGATATAGGCATGTTTTCGCCAAAGTAAAAATGAGTACCATGAGCCTCGTCCACTAATACATACATTCCATGCTTGTGGGCAAGTTCTACGATACCTTTTAAATTTGAACAAATTCCATAATAAGTTGGATTATTAACTAGAACTGCCTTTGCTTCTGGATGCTCTTTAATTGCATTTTCTATATCTGATACTGACATTCCTAAAGGTATACCTAGCTTTTTATTTACTCCTGGATTTATATAAACTGGAGTTGCTCCACTTAGTATCAAAGCATTAATTGCACTTCTGTGAACATTTCTAGGCATAATAATTTTATCACCTTTTTTGCACACGCTCATTACCATTGCTTGCACTGCAGATGTAGTACCATTTACCATAAGAAAAGCATGCTTAGCGCCAAATGCATCTGCTGCTAGTTCTTCTGCTTCTTTAATAACTGAAACTGGATGACATAAATTATCAAGAGGTTTCATAGAATTAACATCTACTGAGAGACAACGTTCCCCTAAAAACTCAGTTAATTTTGGATTTCCTTTTCCATGCTTATGTCCTGGAACATCGAATGGTAATATTCTCATAGATTTATATTTAACCAATGCTTCATAAATCGGAGCATTGTCTTGTTTCAATTTATACATTTTAAAGTCTCCTCTTGCTATCAATATATATTCATACCGCTATAAATTTCAATCATCTCTCTACGTAATTTTTGGGTGATATCAAGTCTCTCTTTTGGTGAAAGTTCATAAACATCCTTCTTAAAGAGATAATTTTGAAGGTTAATTTCTTTTATAAGAAGTTTTGTATGGAAAATATTAGATTGATATACATTCACATCTAAAGCATCATATTTAGCTAAAGTAGTATCATCTATATAATCTTGAATAGATGCTATTTCATGATCAATAAATAATTTTTTTCCATCCATATCACGTGTAAATCCACGAACTCTATAATCAGTTGTTATGATGTCAGAATCAAAACTACCAATCAAATAATTTAAAGCATTTAATGGTGAAATCTGCCCACAGGTAGAAACATCAATATCTACTCTAAAAGTTGCTATTGAATTGTCTGGATGATATTCTGGATAAGTATGAACTGTAACATGACTCTTATCTAGATGCCCAACCACACTATCTCTAGTTTTTAGGATTTCAAGCTCACCATGATTACATGACTTATCAATTAAATGTATTGGTAGAGATTCTTCTGATATAAGAATTGTAACACTAGCACCTTGTGGATCATAATCTTGCTTTGAAATATTAAGCACATTGGCACCAATAATCTCTGTAACATCACATAAAATTTTAGTCAATCTTTCCGAATTATATTGCTCATCAATATAAGCAATGTAGTCCTTTTGCTCACGTTCACCTTTTGCATAGCATACATCATATATGTTGAAGCTAAGTGTTTTTGTGAGGTTGTTAAAGCCGTATATTTTCAGCTTATCATTCAACCCTAACATCACGCCCTTTCCTTTATTTTTTTGTACTACTCTACATTACATTAAAACAATTAAAATGTAAATAATTCTATGAATTTTTTTCATAATTTAACGTTGCAATATATCCCAATAATACTACATACTTGATACAAATAAATATCTAAACTTATTATGTAAAAAATATAATAATTTTATCCATTATTAATGATGTATTTTAAATATAAAAAAGATTCAACGCAGACTTAACTCTACGTTGAATCTTTTTTTGTTAAATTTAATCTATTGGTTCAGCTTTTCTATTTCCACTCTTAGCTTTTCCTTGAATTTCAGGAACTGTAGGAGTTGGCTTTTCAAAACGTGGTTTATGATTACTCTCAGTGCCATGAGCATCATTTGGATCTGGTCTTCTCATACCTGCTTTTGCCATAATATCACCTCTCCTCAAGTTTATGATGATATTATTAATCTTATATTCAAAAAATATTCTATGTATATATGTAAAACATAATTTTCTAAGTAACTTAGCAATATCATGGATTTAATAGTATTTTAGTGTTAAGATATAGCTTATATATTATAATTATTAGGAGATAAATTAATGATTGGTATTCCTGAACAATTACTTAGATTATTTATTGCCTCAATTGTTGGAATTCTTATTGGGGCAGAAAGAACAAAAAGAGGCAAATCTGCCGGTGTAGCAACTTTTTCTATAATTTGCATAACTTCATGCTTTTTAACATTAATCTCTGCTTACGGCTTTAAAAATTCTACTACAGATCCTACTAGATTAGTTGCAAACATTATAACTGCTATCGGATTTGTAGCTGGTGGTGTAATTTTTACCATAGGTAAAGATAATCAAATAAAAGTTACAGGTATTACTACAGGAGCCATAATATTTTGTGTAGCTTCCTTAGGAATAGGCATTGGCCTTGGTTTGTATTGGATAGTGTTTACTGCTATATTGTTAGTTGAATTAAACTTAATCATTGCAATGAAATTGAAAAAACACTATGCAAAACAAAAGAAATACCTATCTCTTGATGAAGAAGAAGACTATAACCCAGATTTATAAATCAAACCCTCTCGAATAATCTGATTATGATTATCTGAGAGGTTTTGATTTATATTTTGAAAAATTATCATTGATTTTATTTACTCCATATCTATTATTGAATCCCATTAATTACACTCTACCTTATCAACAAGTTTACATTGTATATACGTAATTGTATCGTGTAAAAAAATAACTTAACATAAAAAATACTCCCAGAATAAAATTATTTTTTATAGCTAATACTAAATTTACAATAAAAATAATTCAATAGTATATAAGGGGGCATTTATAAATGAAAAAAAAATCAATATTATCAGTCATATTATCATCATTACTTTTAGTAGGGTTATTACAAGGCTGTAAAGCAAATAATACTAATAATACACAAACTGCAGCCAAAAAGTATATTATAGCTTGCGATGCTAAATTTGCACCCTTCTCCTTTGAGGAAAATGGAACTTATAAAGGTATTGATGTTGAAATTCTAAACGCTATATCCAAAGCAGAAAATTTCCAATATGAATTAAAACCTATGGATTTTGAAGGAATAATTCCAGGTTTAACTTCAAATCAACTTGATGGAGCACTAGCTGCAATGAGCATCACTGAAGAAAGAAAAAAATCTTTAGATTTCTCCAATGGTTATTTTGAATCTGGTTTATCTTTAGTTACAAATAAAAGTAATACATCAATTAAGAGTGAAGCAGATTTAAAGGGTAAATCTGTGGCAATTAAAAAAGGAACTGCTGGTGCAAAATTTGCTGAAGACAACAAAGATAAATATTCTCTTGTATTAAACTATTTTAGTGATTCTCCTTCAATGTTTCAGGCTGTTGAAAATGGAAATGCGGATTTCTTATTAGAAGATTTTCCAGTAATAGCTTACAAAATAAAAGTTGATAAGAATTCTAAGCTAAAAATAGTTGGGGATAAGTTAAACACTGTAAATTATGGTTTTGCTGTTAACAAGGGACAAAATGCTACACTATTATCTAAATTTAACTCTGGTCTTAAAAAGATAAAAGATAATGGTGAATACGATAAGATTGTTGCACAATATATAGCTAAATAGTATAGGAGAATAAAAAAATGAATTTTTTAACCTTATTAAAAGATAGCTTACCTAGTTTATTAAGTGGACTTTGGGTTACTGCACAAGTTGCAGTAATCTCCTTAATTTTTGCTGTAATTTTGGGTATTGTTTTTGGTATTCTAAGCATAAGCACTTCTAGCATTTTAAGAGCTATATCTGCTATCTATATTTACATAATACGTGGTACACCACTAATAATTCAAGCTCTATTCCTTTACTTTGGTGTAGGGCAGGCACTAAATGTCAGATTTAATCCTATAGTAGCTGCTATTATAACACTTTCTTTGAATGCAGGAGCTTATATGTCTGAAATATTTAGAGCTGGTATACAGGCTGTGCCTGTAGGTCAAACAGAGGCTGCAAGAAGTTTAGGACTAAATTATGTTCAGACTATGAGCAAGGTAATCATACCTCAAGCAATTAAAATTATGGTTCCATCAATAATGAATCAATTTATTGTTACAATAAAGGATACATCTATCTTATCTGTAATCAGTATTAGAGAACTTACTTTAAGTGGCCAAATTATTATAGCTAGAAACTACAAACCTTTTGAAACTTATAGTATTGTAGCAATAATGTACTTTATTTTAATAACTCTTTTAACATTAATATCAAAAGGTGTAGAAAGGAAATTGCATTATGGTAATAGAAGTAAGTAACGTAAAAAAACATTATGGTCGCTTAGAAGTACTTAAAGATATATCTTTACACGTATCTGAAGGTGAGGTTCTTTGTATAATAGGGCCTTCTGGTTCTGGCAAAAGTACACTTTTACGTTGCCTTAATAGATTAGAAGAAATTCAATCTGGCAGCATAGTAATTTTTGGTGAAGACCTGGTACATACAAAAGATGTAAATAAATTAAGGCAAAATATAGGCATGGTATTTCAATCCTTTAATCTATTTCCGCATCTAACAGTATTAGAGAATATGATTTTAGCACCATTAGAATTAAAGAAAATGAAAAAAAATGAGGCAGTTGAAAAAGCATTAGATCTATTAGATAAGGTTGGACTTAAAGATAAAAAGAATGTATATCCTGATACCTTGTCCGGAGGTCAAAAGCAAAGGGTAGCTATTGCTAGAGCTCTAGAAATGAATCCTAAAATTATGCTTTTTGATGAACCAACCTCTGCTTTAGATCCAGAAATGGTTGGCGAAGTTCTTAAGGTTATGAAGGATTTAGCCCAAGATGGAATGACCATGGTAGTTGTAACTCACGAAATGAATTTCGCCAAAGATGTAGCAGATAGGATAATTTTTATGGATCAAGGATACATTTTAGAGGAAGGGCCTCCAGAAGAAATCTTCACAGCACCTACCAGCGATAGATGTAAAGAATTTTTAGATAAGGTAATTAACAATCACTAAAAATGAGGCTATTATATTGATATGCTCTCTTCCAAGTAAAAACTAATAAACTTTAGTTTTTACTTATAATGAAGATTATCATATAGTAGCCTCATTATTCTTTAATTAATTTCCGTTATATACTCTTTTGATTCTTATTATTGATAATATATACTTTTCTACTGCTATATATAATTTTTCAACTTTACTTCTTAATAGCAAGTTATAAACATAACTTGTAAATAAAACAAGTAAATATGCTCCTATGACATCCATAGGATAATGATGTCCAACATATATTCTTGAAAATCCTACTACTATAGATAGCATGGTTAATATTAAACTAAGTATTTTATTATATTTTCCAGTTGCTAAGGCTATACTCATTGTTCCAGTGGCATGATCACTTGGAAATGATGCATCCACAACATGTGGAAATAATAAGTTAACTTTATTATGTACAAAAGGCCTGTCCTCATAATAAATGCAGCCAATAGCAAAACTAAATATTAGATTTAATGTAGTAAATACAAAAGCATTCACTGCAATTTTTCTATACTTTGAATTTCTTTTTACAACTCCCATCATAAATACTGCTACAATGATGCCCATAAATAAATATGGGACATCTTTGGAGAAGAAAATCATTACCTTATCTAATATATTATTTTTATATGCTAAATCATTTATTGCTCTAAATATTTCTATGTTCATTCTTATTTCCTCCTTTTTTTCTTCTCAATGATGAATGCTATTATTCCAGGAATAATGGATATAAAGATTACACCAACTAATATAAGTGAAAAATTGTTTTTAATTAAAGGAATATCACCAAATAGATACCCTCCCCCTAAAAATAATAAAACCCAAAGAAACCCTCCAAACATATTGTACATAATAAATGTAAGATATCTCATTTCCCCAATACCTGCCACAAAAGGTACAAAGGTTCTTATTATTGGTATGAATCTTCCCAAAACTATTGTCATTGAGCCGTATTCCTCGTAGAAACTATGTGCTTTTTTAAGGTTTTCCTTGTTTATAAACCTTATATTCTCCTTTTCCAGTATCTTATTTCCAATACTCTTACCTATATGGTAGTTAACTGTATCACCAATAACAGCAGCCAAAAATAATACAATTAGCAATGTATATATATCCATGGAACCTGATGCTGCAAGAGCTCCTGTAGCAAATAGAAGAGAGTCCCCAGGCAAAAATGGTGTAACTACTAACCCTGTCTCAAAAAATATAATTAAGAATAAAATTATATAGGTTCCTACTCCATAGTTTTGAATTATAATGTTTAAATATTTATCAATGTGTAAAATTACATTAATTAAAGTATGTATGTAACTCATATGCTCTCCTTTCAAATTACCACTCTTTCAAAAATCATGCCTTTGTAAACTCTAACCTAGAAATTAACTTAAATTAATTAAGTTTTATTTTTATTACATTATTATTATTGCCACAATACATTAAAATTAAATTAAAATCTTCTAATATTAAGCTTAAATTTTCAGAGAAAGAGCCTCTGTTTTTTCCACCACATTATTAAATATCAATATTCCTTTCAGTAAAATTCTATATCAAGTGAAACTTGATTCAGGTGGGGTGTATCCCCATCTGAATCTTAGTTGAACTTATCCAGGAGCGTGCAGCCGTTATCTCCAACTTAAAGAAGTTGGAGTGTTACGGATGCTAGCTATCGGATAAAACAACGAAATGGATATTTTCAGTTATGAAAATATCCATTTCGTGAATGGTCTGAAAGCATGACCCCATCATGCTTTTTATATTTTATTCATTAGGCTTTTATGTGCCATATTCAATCAAACTTCCTAACTTCTTCTTATTTCTTGTACCGCAAAGTAGTTTCCTTCAATATCTGAAAAATTGAAAGTTAAAATTATGTATCAAGTTGAAATGTAACAACTATTTTAGTTCCTTCATTTTCTTTACTTTCTACCTCAACAGTCCCTTGATGCATTTCTACAATCCATTTAGCAATAGACAATCCAAGTCCTGTACCACCCTTTTCCTTTGATCTAGATTTATCTACTATATAAAATCTATTAAATATATTTTCAATTTCATCCTGTGGTATTCCAATACCGTTATCAATAACAGATATTTTTAAAGCTGTATCCTGCACTTCTGATTTTATATCTATATTTCCATGTTCTGAAGTAAACTTTATACTGTTATCAATAAAAATTCTTAACATTTGCTTTAACATATCATAATCAGCGCATATCTCTACAATATCATTTTTACTATTTGTTATAAAACAATTTTGTGCAATCATTCTACTTTCATCTACTACTTCTGAAATTAATTCGTTAACCCTAAACACTTTCTTATTTATCTTTTGAGTGCCGCTATCCCCTTTAGCCAAGAATAATAACCTTTCAACTAAAGCCGCCATATTTGCAGTTTCTAATTTGATTGCATGTATTGATTTCTCTAAGGCATTTTTATCATCCTTTCCCCATCTATCCAATAAATTTGCATACCCTTGAATAACAGCTATGGGGGTTCTAAGTTCATGTGATGCATCTGATACAAACTGTGTTTGGCTTTCAAAAGAATTTTGAAGTCTATCTATCATCTTATTAAATGTTTTTGAAAGCCTTTCCAGTTCATCATCTGCCCCTTTTAACTCTATCCTCTCCTTCAAATTGTTAATACTTATATTTTCGGCAGTTTTAGTTATATGATCAATTGGCCTTAACATTCTCTTACTTGCCAAATAGCCAAATCCAATAGAAACTATTACTCCTATAAAATCTGCTACAGCCATTACCACAAACAATATTTTCAAAAAGTTATACTCACTATACATATCTTTTATAATTTGAATATATATATCACCATATTTCTTACTATTAAATTCAACATTTTTATATACAAAATGCCTTTCTTTATCTTCAAAATGACGCTCACTTTCTTCTTGTTTTACTACACCTTTATCAGGAATTTTAATTTCATAAGCAAATTTTTGTGATGAGTTTATTACTTCACCCGTCTTGTTAGTTATTCGTATGTATATATTTTTATTTGCAGGAACTTCTGAAAAAATATCTTTATCTAATATGTCCAACGATTCTCCCTTTAATTCAAACTCATTAAGTATTAAAAATTGTGTATCTTCAATCTGCTTATTAGCTTGATTATATATATAAAACTTAACACCATATAAAATTGAAGCATTTGATAAAAGTAATACTAAACAAAACATAAATGTATATAGAACGGTAAGTTTTATAGAAATCTTTGCAGCTTTTATAACCTTTAACCCCTTATCAATTATCCTTAATGACATATCCCACACCTCTAACTGTAGTGATTAATTTATCATCAAAACCTTCATCAATTTTACTTCTTAAATATCTTATAAATACATCCACTACATTTGTATCTCCTATATAGTCATACCCCCATATCTCTTCAATTAACCTTTCTCTTGTAAGTACAATATTTTTGTTTATCAGAAGAATTTCAAGAAGGTCATATTCTTTTTTGGTTAATTCTATTTGTCTACCATCTCTCCAAACCTCATGAGTTGTATTATTCATTATAATATCTTTTACTTTAATTTCATCACCTTTAATTTTTACTGAATTTTCTCTGGTATGTACTCTTATTCTTGCTAATAGTTCTTCTATAGCAAAAGGCTTAGTTATATAATCATTAGCACCACCATCAAGTCCTAGAACTTTATCTGATATATCACTTTTAGCCGTTAGCATAATAATAGGTACATTAGAAAATTGCCTTATTCTCCTGCAAACTTCCATTCCATTTAAATTTGGTATCATAATATCAAGAAGAATCAAATCATACTCTGTACTCTCCACCTTATTTAAAGCTTCTCTACCATCATAAGCTAAGTCCACTGTATATCCTTCATGAGCAAGCTCCATTTCAATAAACATAGACATCTGCTTCTCATCTTCCACTAAAAGAATTTTAAAATATTTCAAACTACAATCCCTCCAAAAACATGACTTAGTATAAGTATTTACATATACATAAATTTATATTTTATTTTGTATATTTCATATTAATTTTACATAACTACCACAATGCTTAATTCTAGCTTAACATCTATATAGTTTAATTGTATATATAGAAATGTTATATACATTACAAGGAGATATTTTATGAAAGTAAAAACTCATGTTAAATTAGGAGAATTATGTCTACTTAAAAGTAACATTGATCTTCCAAAAGGTTTTTCTAGATTTATGTTTAATTTTGGACTTGTAATGATTGACCAAAGCTGGCATGTAAAAACTCATCCTCATTATATGCAAAAATCTCTAAGTTATATAAATGAAAAAATCAAGAAACTTTCAACTCAAAATTTAAATACCTATAATTCTATGCAACTAGGTATAATTGTCCACTACCTTTGTGATTTTTGTTGCAAACCTCACAAATCAGGAGCTGCTGGTAACGTGGTATATCATATAAAATATGAACATGACTTACAAAAATATCTACTCAACAATTTTGACCTTATAAAAAATCAAGTTATTAATGACTCGAGCTATTCTTCTCTACCAATAAGTAACTTTTCTTCACTTAAAGATAATATAGATACTATATTATCAGACTATATTAATGGAGAGGAGTCTTACCTTTGGGATATTCTAAACTCCATAAAAATAAGTTCTTTAGTTTGTTCTTATATTTTTAATACTTCTGCAAATTATACAATCGCTGTAAAACAGCCAAATAAACTACTACAGTTATCTAATTAATAAAATTTAAGCAAAGCATCATGTTAAAGACGCTTTGCTTATTATTTTTCTACCTGCTCATTTTATATTTTCTCCTAACCATAATACGATCCAGTATTAGTATATTTATTCATCAGCTTTTACCTTACAGTAGAACTCCTGCCACATCCTTGAAACATTCTCTTTACAATAATATTCATGACCTTTTCCTGACATTTCACACGCCAAACCATAAAATTCCTCATCTCTCCTTAATCTATTTATTAGCTTTATAAAATCTTCATTATTATTTGCTTTTAAATAGAAATCAAAAAGAATATTCTCATAAATCTCTAAATCTCTTAACAATATAGGTACTTCACAATTCATTGATTCTAATACTGTCATAGGAAACAATTCCTCATAAGAAGGCAAAAACATCAAATCAGATAAATTATATACCTCATTCATTTTTTCTCTATCAATTAAGCCAAGAAAATGAATGTTATTAGGTACATTAGCGAGCATTTCATTTATTTGTTTATATCCATCAGATATCTTGCCAAATGCAAAATTCCCCGCCCAAATAAATTGAACATCAGGCATTTTATTGGCTATCTCAATAAAATCAAAAATACCTTTTCGCTTCTGAAGCTGCCCAGCACAAAGTACTGTAAATTTATCTTGGTCTAAATTATATTTTATTCTCAACTGCTCTTTATTTTCTTTGCTTAACTTATAAAAGCTTTTTGAATCTACAAAGTTGGGTATATAACTTACTTTATTTTTATCTACTCCATATTTATTTAAAACATCTATAAAGTATGGATTTACAGTTACTAAATAATCCATACTTTTATAGAATGTAATCACATACTTATAAAATATTTTCTTTATTATATTAGGTAACTTGATACTATTTTCTAAGGTTTCCGGAAGAAAATGCACATATCCTACTGTTTTCCCTCTTCTCTTTGCAAAAGGAATCATGAAAAAGAATTCCGGATTTATTGTATGAAAGTGCATAATATCGCATAGCTTTAATTCATTTTCTACAATTTGAAAATCCTTGGTTAATTGTTGTTTTACTAAATTCACCTGTTCATCATGTGCAGACAATACACCTTGACCTTTTACCATATCTGCTCTTGAAAGCATATTAATTATAGTCATATTTATCTCCTTAAATAATCTAATTTAAAAGTATTAGAATCAAACTTTAATACCATATACTATATTAAAAATATTATTCTAACTACCAAATGTTGAATATGGTTTTTCAATTTCTAAATTGTACATTTGGCTTTCTAATAATTGATTAAAATAAACACTCTCAACTTGTCTAACGAAATTTTTCTCCGAATATTTTTCAGCAACTTTGTGTGCATTATTTGACATAAAGTTATATAAATTATCATCATTTAAAATAGTCTCAACTTTTTCTAAATATTCAGTTATACTCTCATAGGCAAATCCATCATATCCATTAATTATTACATTTTCTAAACATGAATCTTCTCTACATACTGCAGGTAATCCACTTGCTAAAGCCTCTAAATATGTTAGCCCCTGTGTTTCACTTTTTGAAGCACTAACAAAAATATCCCCTAGTTTGTAATACTTATATATCTCTTTTGGATTTATCATTCCTGTAAAAATTACGTTTTTATCTATTTTCATTTCTTTTGCTTTCTTTTCCAACTCTCTTCTGAAAGGTCCATCTCCAACAATCAATAATACTAACTTTTCATCTATTACTAATAAATCTTTCATATTGTCTAGCAGTTCTTCAATATTCTTTTCTTTTGCCAATCTTCCTATAGTAACTAATACTTTATTTTCTTTGCCTATTCCAAGCTCCTCTTTTAACTTATCAATTTCTATAGGTTGTTTTTCAAAGTTCTCTAATTTAATTCCTGTAGGAACCGTTACAATATTATTTTTTACTCCATAATCCTTTAGTACTTTTTGTACTTTATCTGTTGGTACAATAACTGTTGTAACATTATTCAAGAGCTTTCTCGAAAGCATACTCACCACTTTTCTGCCTAAATTTTTGTTATGTGTAAAATAATGAGTATAATCTTCATACATAGTATGGTAAGTGTGAATTATTGGTATATTCAACTTCTTTGATATTTTTCTAGCAAAAATAAAAGAAGTAAATTCACACTGGGAATGAATAAGGTCTGGATCCCAATCTATAATTTCTTTTATATATTTGTTATGAAAGTTCATAGTGGCTCTAGCATTAGGATATATCCTTACTCCAAATGATTTTACATAATACACATTATCTTCTTTCCTTGAGAAATTATCTTCTGATAAAGTCAGAATTCTAACATCATGGCCTCGTTCTATAAGTTGAGAGCGTAAATTTAATACAGATGTTACTACACCATTAACTGTTGGGGTAAAAGCATCTGTTGTAATTAAAATTTTCATACTCTTCATCCTCTCCAATTTAATACTTTCTTGTCAACATCTTTAATGTAGCTTTCAAATATTATGAATTTCTTAGTATTTCATAAATAGAATATAGATTTTATATAAAATAAATCTTATTATCTAAATCTAATATCTATGGATTCTTGTGTAAGCTGATTTTCATCACTTGTTTGCCACACTCTACACTCTAAATGTAATAATCAATTAGATCTATTTTCTATATTCTATGTTTCCCAAATTAAGAAATTTTAAAGCTTATATTAAATTTGGATTAAAAAATTAACTCATTAAGGATTTTGTAGCCTTTAAGCTGCACATTCTTAACGAGTTCACCACACATATCTTTATAGTACTTATTTTCCTGTTAAACTAATCCATTCCTCTCTTAATATTGACATAACAATTTTATTATGGAATTTTCCGTCTCTAAAGCAGGCTTGCCTCATAATTCCTTCTGTTTTAAAATTCGCTTTAGTATACGCTCTCACTGCCCCAACATTAATATCTGAAACAGTTAACATAATTCTATTAAGCCCTAAATCTTCAAACCCCATTTTAACTATCTCTTTTGTCACAAATGTACCTACACCTTTACCATGATAGGACTTGTCACCAATAAATATAAAATATTCTCCAGATTTATTAATCTGACTGATTCCTGATATTCCAGCATATCCAATCAAATTGTTTTTTGCACTATCCACTATGGCTTTTTTATAGGATGACTTATCTAATAAGACTTTATCAAACCATTCTGAGATTTCACTATCACTATTCATTTTTTGAAACTTAGACAGCGAATATTTAACTACCTCTTTATCTCTTATCCATGAATAGAAATATTCTTTATCTTCTTTTTGCAAATTTCTTAAACGTATGCTCATTATTTAATACCTCTCATCTCTGCCCTTAACGTATTAAAATATTCTTCCATGAACTTCAGTCTCTCTATCCCTATTTCTTTTGCTTTTTGTGTATACAATTTTTCAGGAACTTTTTTAAACTTTACTTCATACTCAATAAATGGTGAATGTTTTGAAACGTCTTTTATTCTTCCATTTTCAACAGTGTTTGTTTTTAAATATTGATCAAGTGAATCATCTATCTCCAACCTTTGTCCAAATTGACCTGCAAGCATAAACGTACGAGCAATGCCTGTAGCTCCAATAACATCTAACTTATCTGCATCAAAAAGTATCTTTGCTTCTATGGTTCTAGGTTCATTTCCTGTTCTGAACCTATGTGCAAGGATACAATGCTTTATTTTATAAATCTCTGTTTCCTCATATTCTAATGCTCTCAGTATTTCACCTGCCATCTCACTTCCTAAAACAGCATGATCTATTTCTCCTGTTTCATCCTTACTTTCTTTTACTCTAGCAATATCATGCAGTAAAGCTGCTGGGATTAATACATCAAGATTTACACTATCTTCACTCTTAGCAATTAATAAGCAAAGATTATAAACTCTATAGACATGATCCAAATTATGCGCTGAACAAGTTAACTCCTTTTCTACTATCTCAACTATTTTTTTGTGCTTCATTTCACTACTCATAAAAGGCCTCCTAAATATTTCTAAACAAAGTTTATCAAACATACGTTCTTTAGTCAAACATTACTTCCTTTTTACTATCTATACATAGTTACAAATTTAACTTACTATTAATAAAAAGCCACTCACTAAAATCATGATTTTTGAATATATTATTTATAGTAAAAATATTATTATTGGAGAATTAAATGATAACAAAGCAAGATTTTATTACTCAGTCCTTAGAATTAAATCTATTTTTTCTAAGAATAATGAAAGAACATTCCATATTCTTAGAGGCATCTTTTACACCTAAGAACAAAGATTTAATTGCTCAAGCAGATTCATTCAAAAATGAATTCAATAAATTACTTAGTCAAGCTATAACTTTATCAGAAGGAATACTTCCCCCTAAAATAGCAAGATCAAACGAACTCGTAACACAATATACTTTGGATGCTGAAAAAGTAACTGAAAATTATACTGGAATACCAATCGACACTAACTTAACCAAAGCAGAGCAATCTTTATCAGCTGGCCGCAGTGATCAAAACATATCTCTGTTAACTGAACAGATTTATATGTTAAATCACCGTGCTATATATGCCGCAAACATGCTTATTAAATTTAAAGCAAAAATTAAAAATGAAGTATTATCTTGTAAGTTGTTCACTACTCTATATCCAGCAGTAATTAATCATATACTTAGTGAAGCTCAATTTTATGTAAAACTATTGACTAAATTGCAAGATGGAACTGAATTTGATTTAAACAAAGAAATGCTTGATAAAGAAGTCTTTTGGGATGATAAATTATCAGAACATGCTTACACTATAAGAGGATTATTAGATCCTACTGAAAAAGCATTATTTAAAACAGCAGATGATTTTGGACATGATTTTGAAGACTTGAAAAAACAAGCAGAAGAAGCACGTGCCACTTCTAAACAATTAGAGGATCTTACTAGAAAAACAATAGAAGAAACTCTTAAATTAAAAGCCTTTAAGGAGGCAGCTACAGGTGGTTTGTTAGCCTGTAAGATTAAATCAATAATCTTGCCACTTTTAGCTGATCATGTATTAAGGGAAAATAATCACTATTTAAATCAACTTGAAACTTATATGGCTGATCAGAAATTACCCAAATAAGAATACTTCCTAATTTTAAGAGAACCAATACGGTTCTCTTATTTTAACCTACTTACCTTACATTCTTTTTCACGAAACTTATTGATAAATTAAATTATATTAATTATTAATAATTGTTCTTGCATGCACATTACTTTACATTTTCTATGTATAAACTTGTTAACTTTTAATTAACCTTATGTGAATTTTCTATGTATTTTAATGATTTTTTAGCATTTTTCAAAAAATATTATCCACATTAATACACCAAAACCATATACTTAAATACTAGTAATTAACTTCTTGTGTAGAATTTGATTCAAAGTTCGATAAATAATATCATTTAAAAAATATTATTTCAAAATAAAGATTGGGGGTCTAAATGATGAAACAAAAAAAATTCACTTTAAATTCAATTCGTACAAAGCTGATTATAAGTTTTCTGTCGGTTTGTCTAATTCCACTTATAATCTTAGGCTCAATCTCCTTGGCTCAGTCAACATCAATTTTAGATAAAAAACTTCAATTAACTAGTACCCAGACATTATCTCAAGTTAATTCAAGTTTAAATAATTATTTTTCTGGAATGAACTCAATGACAAGTATAATGTCTAATAACTATTCATTCCTTCATATGAGTGAAGCTAATAATTTATCCTCTGCAGAAGAATTACTAAAATCAATTAAAGAAAGTCATGCAGATATTCTTAATACATACGTAGGCACAGAAGAAGGCAAGTTTTATATTAATCCTAGCCAAAAGCTGCCTGATGACTTTAATCCAACTCAACGACCTTGGTATATTAACGCAAAATCTAATCCTGATAAAGTTGTAACTACTTTACCTTATAAGGATGCTTCAAGTGGCAAATTAGTTGTCTCCACCGCAAAAGCAATTCAAAACAATGGTAAAATTCTAGGGGTTGTAGCTATTGATATCTCTGTGGATACATTAATAAAAGATATCTCAACTAGCAAGATTGGTTCATCTGGATACATATTTACAGCTGACATGGATGGAAATGTTATTGCACATCCAGATCAAGCACTTATCGGAACAAATGCAATTGGAAAACAATCATACTGGAATGAAATCAAATCAAAGGATAGTGGATACCTTCCTGTTACTGTTGGAGGACAAAAACAATTTTTAGTATATCAAACCAACAAAATTACTGGTTGGAAAACTGTTGCTGTTATGGCTCATAGTGAATTAACAGCTGATACTAATTCAATTATGTCTACTACACTAATTATGATAGGTATAATGCTAATTATAGGAATAGCTGCTTCTTGGGTATTAAGCAAAGGCATAGCCGAAAACATAAAAAAACTTAAAGAAGTTTGTGCAAAGGTATCAAAAGGAGATTTTACTGTTTCCGTTGAAACCAAAGCTAAAGATGAATTCAAAGATTTAATAAATGATTTTAATTTAATGATAAGTAATATATCCAGTCTTATGAAAAAAATAAAGAAGTCATCAGAAACTGTTCTTGAAACTTCATCAAACCTTGCAAGTATGTCAGAAGAAACTACAGCATCTGTTGAAGAAGTTACAAGAGCAATTAACGAAGTATCTATGGGTGCTGTTAGCCAAGCTGAAAATGCTCAAGAAGGAGTTGCAAAAATTCATGAACTATCTTCTACTCTAGATATTATTACAAAGAATAATGCTGATATGAATAAACTTTCATTATCAACTGAAAGCTTAAGTAGCGAAGGTCTTGCTAAGGTTAAGGATTTAATTGAAAAATCTGATAGAACAAAAGCATCAACTGATCAAGTATCTAAGATTATATCAGACATGGACAGCAGTACAGCCAAAATTAATTCTATATCTGAAACTATATCTGATATTACAGAACAAACTAACTTATTATCTTTAAATGCAAGCATAGAAGCTGCTCGCGCAGGTGAAGCTGGCAAAGGCTTTGCTGTAGTTGCAGATGAAATAAGAAAACTTGCTGAACAATCTAAAGATTCTACAGAAGAAATTAAATCTATTATTGAAAATATAAAATCTAGATCTGAAATAGCAGTTATGGCTATAGAAGATGCTGGAAATATAGTTATAGAGCAAGAAGTTGCAGTAAAAGAAACACAAGAAATTTTCAATAAAATAATAGAAGCAATCTCCTCAATAACATCTCTAATTGGAGACATGCGTAGCTCTGTAATAAATGTAGATTCTAAAAAAGAAGATGTTCAAACTGAAATAGAAAATATCTCATCCGTTTGTGAGCAAACAGCCTCTGCTTCTCAGGAAGTAACTGCATCTGCTGAAGAAATAAATGCAACAATGGACGAATTTACTACTTATGCTCAAAATCTTCAAACTCTATCAGAACAACTTGAAGAAGAACTTAATAAATTTAAAATATAATAATTAACTAATATAGCCGTAACAAACATTCGTTACGGCTTATCTTTTTATTGTTTTCAGGTGAAAAAATTCTATTTCTAGATTGATTTTATAGTGCATATTTAATGATCATAGAGCTATCTATCTATTAATATCTACTGAATTATATACTAATTCATAAAACTAATATATAATTGATGAGAAACAGATAATAATTATCTGTAAACAAAAAATAGAAACTAGGTGAAAAAAATTATGATGAACTTTGACAATGTACAATTCGAAGAAGTATTTAGTATTACAATTGATGTAGATGCACCTATAGTGATTGGTCAAGACGAAATAGTTGGTAGACGTCAATTAATTCCTATACGTTCTGGTAAAGTAACTGGTAATGGATTTAATGGTGAAGTCCTACCTGGTGGTATTGATAGCCAAATTATTCGACCTGATGGGAAATGTGAGCTTTCGGCTCGATATGCAATAAAACTTGATGATGGTGCAACCATATACATAGAAAACAATGGAATAAGAACTGTTCCACCTGAGTATGTTAATGCTGTTAAAAATGGTGAATTTATAGATCCAAATGTATACTATTTCCGTACTGTTCCTACATTTGAAGTCTATAGTTCAAAATATAAATGGCTGACTGAGTATACATTTTTCTGCTCTGCAAAAAGGTTACCTGAAAATGTTCTTTTGCAATTTTACAAACTCTTATAGAACTTCTAGAAATAAGTACTAGGGCAAAATAGATTCACATATAAAGCCACTTATTTTCCGAGGATGCCAAATTATAATAGAAAACAATAAATGTCATAGTACTGGTAAAACTGCTAATTCTAATAGCAACCTTAACAAATCTATGACATTTTCTTTTCTAACATCTATTCAATTATCTAAATATTATACAAATAGCTTGGCCACAGTGATTATAATAGCTGATAATCCTGCAGTTATTGGAATAGTCAATACCCACGCCCAGACAATATTTTTAGCCACTCCCCATTTTACTGACTTCAATCTTTTTGAAGCTCCAACTCCCATTACAGTTGTTGAAATTATATGAGTTGTACTAACTGGAGCATGGAATGCACTTGCCATTAAAATAACAACTGACGCACCAGTTTGTGCTGCAAAACCATTTACTGGAGTCAACTTAGCCATTCCGCTTCCCATAGTTTTAATTATTTTCTTTCCACCTATAGAAGTTCCAAGTGCCATAGAGGTTGCGCAAGCTATTATTACCCATGTAGGAACTTTAAAGGTAGCCGCACTTATAAATCCACCACTCATTAATGCCATTGTAATTAATCCCATAGACTTCTGTGCATCATTACCACCATGGTTTAGAGCCATTGCAGCGCCTGCTACTACCTGAAGTTTTAAGAATATCTTATTTACAATTCTAACTTTGAAAGGCTTTAATATCCAGTTCAATATCTTCATTATAATATATCCTACTGTAAATCCTATTAAAGGCGAAAGGAATAGCCAAAGTACTACACTATGAAATAAGTTGTACCAGTTTACCACTTTTAAAGTACAAGTGTAAGCAATAGCTCCTCCAACTAAAGATCCAATTAATGCATGTGAAGAACTACTTGGAATTCCAAAATACCAAGTAATCAAGTTCCAGATTATAGCTGAAATTAATACTCCAAATATAACCCATTGAGGTATTGATGAATGACTAACAATATCCTCACCTACTGTTTTGGCCACAGCAGTACCTGTAAATGCTCCAATAAAATTAAATATAGCGCATATTATAATAGCTGCTGTTGGTGAAAGTGCTCTTGTAGTAATAGACGTTGCAACAGCAGTCGCTGTATCGTGAAATCCATTAATAAAGTCAAATATCAATACCAAAATTACTATAAAAATAGTTATAGCTAAAGCACTATGCATTCTTTATGACAACTCCCTCTATAAGATTTGCAATCTTCTCACATTTGTCAATAGTATTTTCTAAAATTTGATATATTTCTTTCCATTTAATAACCTCTAATGGGTTTGTCTCATTTCTAAATAATTCTCCAACGGTTTTTCTAAATAGAGCATCTGCATCATTTTCTATTTTGTTTATGTTAATTATTCTTTCTTTTATGTGATTTGACTTACTGCTCAATAGATGAAGTTCACTCATTAGTTCTAGAATGTTTACTGCACATTCTACTACCATATCTGCTAAAAGTTTAGCTTCTTCTGTACTTTCATCAATATTAAACATTACAAATCTGTGGGCTGTGGAATTTATTAAATCTAATATGTCATCCATTTGCTTAATTAATACATATATATCTTCTCTGTCTATTGGTGTTATAAATGCTTCATTTAGTTCCTTAGTAACAACACTAACTAACCTGTCTCCTTTATGTTCTAACTCTTCAATTTTAGCAACATCTTCTTGTTTGTTAGATAAAGAATCTAAACTTTTTCTAAGT
Organism: Clostridium sp. TW13; assembly: GCF_024345225.1. NCBI lineage: Bacteria > Bacillati > Bacillota > Clostridia > Eubacteriales > Clostridiaceae > Inconstantimicrobium > Inconstantimicrobium mannanitabidum. The sequence goes on along the minus strand of NZ_BROD01000001.1, from coordinate 1,310,671 downwards.
GTTACAGCTGCTTCATTTACATTTTGTGCTGCGTCTAAGAACATAGTATAGAATTTATCTTCTTTTGGCTTTAAGTTAAACATATTATCACATCTCCCTATAAAATACGCATACTCGACATATAAATTAATAAATCGCAATCCATTACAAGTATATTCTATTTTGAAAATTTTTTAAACTATTTTTTAAAAAACTTAACCTAATCTTAATATTGCACCCCTTTACACTTAACACTATAAAATATAATTTTAACATTTCTATTTAATAATTTATACAATTTAAATAGAAAATAGACCTGTGAATTCTAATATTATTAAAATCCCCAAGTCTATTTTCTAATTTTCCTAACTTCATATGTATATAGAACTATAGCTCTGAATTATACAAATAATTTAATTATGAATATAGTTAATGCTGAAATTATAGCAGTTATAGGAATAGTTAAAATCCAAGCCCATACTATGTTCTTAGCTACGCCCCACTTTACTGATTTTAATCTCTTAGAAGCACCAACTCCCATTACAGTAGTTGAAATTACGTGTGTTGTACTAACTGGAGCATGGAATGAACTTGCAAGCAATATTACTCCAGCTGCCCCTGATTGAGCTGCAAAACCATTTACTGGTGTCAACTTTGTCATACCACTACCCATAGTTTTAATGATTTTCTTTCCACCAACAGAAGTTCCAATAGCCATTGCCAATGCACAACATACTACAACCCATTTTGGCACTTCAAATGTACTTATATAACCACCGCTTAATAAAGCCATTGTAATTAGACCCATTGATTTTTGAGCATCATTACCTCCATGGTTCAAAGCCATTGCAGCTCCTGCTACTACTTGCAATTTTAAAAATATTTTATTTACTATACGCACATTAAATGGTTTTAATATCCAATTTAATATGAACATTATAATATATCCAGCAGTAAAACCTATAACTGGAGCCAAGAAAATCCACATTATTACATCCTTAAAAAGATTATTCCAGTTTACCACTCCAATTTTCCAAGTATAAGCCATTGCTCCACCAATTAATGCACCTATTAAAGCATGGGAAGAACTACTTGGAATTCCAAAATACCAAGTAATTAAATTCCATATAATTGCCGATAACAGTACGCCTAAAATAACCCATTGAGGAAGCTCTGAACTTTTTACTATATTAGCACCAACAGTTTTTGCAACGGCTGTACCAGTAAATGCTCCCACAAAATTAAAAATTGAACAAATTATAATTGCCGCTCTCGGACTTAATGCCCTTGTAGAAATAGATGTTGCTACCGCAGTAGCTGTATCATGAAATCCATTTATAAAATCAAATATCAACACAAAGGCTACTATTAAAATAGTTATAGTCATAGTGTTATGCATTCTTAATAACAACTCCCTCTACCATATTAGCAATTCTTTCACATTTATCTATAGTATTCTCCAAAATTTGATATATCTCTTTCCACTTAATAACTTCTATAGGGTTTGTCTCATTTCTAAACAACTCTCCTACTGTCTGTCTAAATAAAGCATCAGCTTCATTTTCAATTCTATTTATACTTATAATTCTTTCTGATAAATGATTTGACTTGCTGCCAAGTGAAGGAAGTTCCTCCATTATGCCTAATATATTGCTTGTGCATTCTACAATCATATCACCTAAAAGTTTTGCAGTTTCAGTGCTTTCGTTAACGTTAAACATAACAAATCTATGTGCTGTTGAATTTATCAAATCTAATATATCGTCCATTTCTTTTATCAACATATAAATATCTTCTCTGTCAATTGGTGTTATAAAGGCTTCATTTAATTCTTTTACTATTTTGCCTACAAATTTATCTCCTTTATGCTCCAATTCTTCAATTTTACTAACCTCTGCTTCTTTAGTTGATAAAGAATCCAGACTTTTTCTTAAAGTCAATGCAGCCTCATCAACATTTTTTGCTGCTTCCAAGAACATAATAAAAAATTTATCCTCTTTTGGCTTTAAGTTAAACATACTTATCACATCTCCCTAAAAAAATAATTATTTGATGTTTTTTAATTCAATCCATTATAAAGTATATTCGATTTTTAACAAATTTTAAACTACTTTTAAAAAATTTAACCTAAACTTAATATAAACAACATTTATTTGACTCATATTCCATATTATTGAATTCGTTCTGCCCGAATTATATATTTTGTAATGGATAAAATACAATTATAATTATAAAACTCATTTTCAATTGATAATGAATCCCACTGTGTTTTATGCTTGACTTTCCAATAATTATAGATGTATTATATATTTAATTTAAATTCTCAACTGAAATAAAAAAATATATAATTGGAGGCAATATTATGAATGCTAAAGTTAAAGTTGCTAGATTATCTTTACTTTCAAATTCAACATTAATTGTAATGAAATTAATAGTCGGTTTACTCACAGGTTCTGTAAGTATTATTTCAGAGGCTATTCACTCGACAATGGATTTATTGGCTGCCATCATTGCTTTTTTCTCAGTAAAAATTTCTGACAAACCTGCAGATAGCATGCATCCTTATGGACATGGAAAGATTGAAAATATTTCTGGTGTAATTGAATCCTTATTAATATTCGCAGCTTCTATTTGGATAATTGTTGAATCTGTTAAGAAAATACTTAATCCATCTGAAATTGGTTCAATCGGATTCGGCTTTATTGTTATGTTTATTTCATCAGCCATAAACTATATTGTATCAAGAAAGCTATACAAAGTAGCCAAACAAGAAGATTCTATAGCCTTAGAAGCAGATGCTCTCCACTTAAAAGCTGATGTTTACACTTCTTTAGGTGTAGGCACAGGATTATTGCTAATATGGGTTACTAAATTAAACTTTTTAGACCCTGTAGTTGCTATTGGCGTGGCCATTTTTATTCTAAAAGAAGCTTATGAATTGTTAAAGACTGCCTTCGAACCACTTCTAGATGTAAAGTTGTCTGACGAAGACATTAAAGTAATAGAAGATAAAATCATAAAATATTCCGATGTATACTGTAACTATCATAATCTTAAAACAAGAAAATCAGGACACATGAGATATATTGATCTTCATTTAGTTTTTCCTGATGAAACCACAATTAAGCAGGCTCATGATATATGTGATTCCATTGAGAAAGATATAGAACAAAGTTTAAAGCACACTGATATCATGATTCACATGGAAGCTTCTGAAGAAGCAAGTAACTGCGAAAACTGTAAAGTTAAATGTAAAAATAAATTTGCACACTAAAAACAGGTTATAAAATACTTTTAACGGTATTTTATAACCTGTTTTATTATTCTAAATTGTTATGCTTATATAATTAATGTATATATTATTCTTTGTATTCTACTACATCAGATTTATTTTTATCCTTTCGTACTTTAACCCTAGGAAAATATGAAGTATGTAGCAATTCATGCGCCTTGTGACTTAATGGATGCTCTAAATATTTTTCATAAATTGCTTGGATATATGGGTTTTCATCAGATTTTCTAATTTCCTTAGACCTATCTATACTATTCAATCCCTCTGCTCTATTAATTAATACTTCCTTTTTATTTCTCTTTATCTTAGGCTGTCCGCCTCCACCTACACATCCACATTCGCATGCCATAATTTCTATAGCATGGAAAAACTCTTCGCCTGATCTTATCTTATCCAACATTTTGGCTGCTTCTCTAAGACCATGTGTTACACCTATCCTAAGTTTTAGATCTCCAGCCTCTACTTCAGCTATTCTAAAACCATCCCAACCTCTTAACTGTTCAAATTCAATATTATCAAGCTTCTTTCCTGTTATCTTTTCAACAGCAGTTCTAACTGCAGCTTCAATTACTCCTCCTGTTCTTCCAAAGATTATTCCAGCTCCAGTATACTCTCCTAAAACCGGATCTATATCTTCTTCCTCAATATTTTTCAAATCTATTCCTGAAGTTTCTAATATCCTAATTAACTCTCTAGTAGTAATTACATAATCAACATCATAATTTAAATTTATTGAGAATTCAGCCCTTGATGCCTCATACTTTTTAGCTATACAAGGCATAATTGCTACTGAAGTAACTTCTTCTCTTGAAAAACCTTTTTCTTTTGCCCATATCTCTTTTGCTACAGTTGCAAACATCTGCATTGGTGATTTTGCAGTAGAAGGAACATCAAGCATATCTCCATAATTTTGTTCTATGAATTTAATCCAAGCAGGACAACAAGAAGTTAAAATAGGAAGACGTACATTTTTCTCTCCAGCCAAATACCTTTCAAGCCTATCTTGAAATTCAGCGGCTTCCTCAGCTATTGTTAAATCAGCTCCCCAAGTGGTATCAAATACATAATCTACTCCTAATTTTCTAAGAGCTGCTGCTAGTTTTCTTTCAACATTCTCTCCTGGTTCAAATCCAAAAGCTTCTCCAATTGTAACCCTTACAGCTGGAGCCATCTGAGTGATTACCAGCTTGTTTGGTGTTGCTAAATCTCTTAAAAATTTAAGACTATTATCACCAGCAGTAATGGCATCCACAGGGCAAACTGATATACAAGCTCCACAATGAACACATCTATCATAATCAATTTTATGTAGCTGTTTCTTTTCTCCCACTATACAGCTAACAGGACAAACCCTTGCACAGCTCCCACATCCTATACATCTTGGCGTAATTGTTATTTTAACAAGATGGTTGCATTGAGAGGTATAGCATTTTTTTTCTTCAATATGCTCCTCTATTTCCTCATAAAATTTTTCTATAATTTCTTTTACTACGTCATGCTCTTGCTTCATTTTATTTGTGATATTTTGAGAAATTCTTCTCATAAGATAGATATCACGCATATTAGTTACACCCTTACTTATCCTATCCCAGACCTTAAGCAATTCTGTGAACTCTTCTTTTACTGCATCATACTCTCCATAAATTCCATCTTTTATTTTGCCTAATAAGTACTCTAAATAAAATTTTTCATACTGAACAATGCAATCTTCTTCAGATAAAATAATTATTGTTTTACTTGAAATATCTTTGAATGTGTCAAAATCTAATTCATCCTCTAAATTTTCTTTTGTTAAAAAACCACCAAATGGAATTCCTATCTGAGCAGCTTTAAAATCAAAATCATCAATAATTCCACCAGAAACTTCAATAAGATCCTTAAGAGTCCCCCCTTGTTTTAATTCATATATTCCTGGATTATTAATCTTTCCACATATAGCTATTGACCTTTCCCCTTTAAGCTCTTTTAATTCTTCTTCACTAAAAACAGAAAAAATACATCCAAAAGGACTTTGTATAAATGTTGGTTTATTCTCAGACATTATATCACTCCTTAGATTCTCAATAAATTTTATATAATCACTACAACCATAAGATAGTAAATTTAGTTTCTATTAAATATGTGTAAAATATCTAGCTATCTCTTTTATTACTAATCAAATATTATTTTAAGTATTATCCTCGAATATTATTCAATTATTGTATATAATGTTCAATTTCTAGTATCATTAAACTTTTGTGCTTTAAAGAGTATATAACTGTTTCTTAGACTTTTGTATATTATTCAAAATAGTGGTAAATAATATATATGTGTTGCTTTTTTGATTTAAAAATTGCATAAATGTATATATTGAGAATAAAAAAATTCATATTTTAATAAATTAATGTTATCCATCCTTTTTATAAAATTAATCAGTTTCATAAATTTTAGTGTCCTATATCTAAAATCAGCATATGATATAACTTGTAAGGCAACTTTTAAGTTTTCAAGTATATACTCAATGTGATTTTTTTAATATTCAGAGTTAATTTATATTGAAATTGATAATAAAATATTCATATTATTGCATAATTTTTTCTGATTATTTGCAGGTTTTTATGCAATTATTGTACAAATATCATTTGAACATAACTTTTTTACTTTATTATTCATGAATTTTTTTACATTATTATTTTTTTGAAAAATTACGTAGGGATATTTTACTATATTAATAATTTCGGTTTCTTTACTCTTATCGGAATTATTAATATAATAAAATCAACATAAAGAAGGAGTGTGAAGGAATTATGTTATTTATAATAATTTCAGCTTTAATTATATCTTTATTAGTTTATGACTATAATGAAGAAAAGAACGTAGATGACATTCCAGAGGAATATAGAAACTTACCTGAAATGAATTCATTTGCAAAAATAAAGAGAATGAGAAGAATTAGAAAATGTAATGTTCATCGTATCTAGACGTTTTTCTAGATTAGAAATAATTATAGCGTAGGATAATATCCTACGCTTCTTTTCTAATTTTATATTCAATAAAAATTTTTGCTGCTTATCTATTTCTATTCATAAGCTTTTTTAATTCTATCGATTAAAATATTTTTAACTCTTTCTGGTGATTTCACCTTAACATATGGTCCAAGAGACAATATCTTATTTATTACTTCACTTTCATCGAATGTGTAATAATAAATATCCATTTCATACTTACCTTTATCTAGCTCCCTAGAAGTTCTTTCAAAGGATGAGAAGCTCATAAAGCATCTTTCAACAACACCTCTTGTATCTTGAAGTTCCAACGTGATTGGAGTATCACAATATTTGCTTTCCCGTAATTTTTTCAATATCTGCTCTCTATTTATCTCTAATTTTGTATCTTCATCTATTTTAACCTCTCGTAATGTATGTAAGTTTACCAACACACTTCTATTATCTTCTATTGAATATAATGATGCCCTAAGAACGTCATCCTTTATGGAATACTCAATCCTTATTGGAAGTGCCAATTTATCTATATATTCATTGCCATACTTATCAACATTCGTATATCTAATTGGTGTTTCTTTTATTATTCCTTGTAAAATAGTAAAAAAGACATTAGCTACATTGTCATAGTCGTACCCGAAGTTTCTTTTTATTTTATTAGTAAATTCTATTATATTATTATTTCCTTCATTTATATTTATTAATGCCTTTTCTAATTTACTTACAATCTCTCTGCCGAGGAGAACTTGTACTATAGGCTCCTTAATTAATCCATTAAGCCATTCTTTTTCAACCTTTGAAAATCTAACTTTAAGGGGTAATTTATCTTCTTCATTTATTACAGCATAGAACTTATTATCGATCCTTTTTAATAGATTTAAGTTGCTCTCAGGATTGTATTCATTTGTTAACATTCCTTCAAAAGTTCTAAAGTCTTTACCTATTGCTTTTTCTTCATATTCTTCTTTATCTACAAGTTTAATAATTTCCTCTTCACTAATGCCAGTATTGGCTAAATTCAAGATTCTAAATATAAAATGAAAATATTTATTTTTGTACTCATGAAATAACTCCATAACTCCTCAACATATCCTCCCAATCATTTTTTATTCTCTTACTCAACCAACTAGGAGCAATAACCTTTAAATATCCAGCATATTTACGAATCCACGGAATCATTTCTATAGGAGAATTTACTTCTTTGGTTATCAGATACTCCGTATCACTTATTTTTTGAATTATGCATTCTAACAATTCTCCTTTAATTTTTTCAACAATATAATACTCCTGCTGAGAATTTATATTAACTTTAAACTTCACTATTTCATAAGGATCATTGTTGTTATGTGGCACACTTGAAAAACTATTCTTCATAGAAAATCTATATTTGTCTTCATACTCCTCATAATTGAACTTTGTCTTTAAAATCTCTACCTCATCTCTTCTATCAATTCTAATACTTATACATCTACCACTGTTATTAAATCCAATCAGATAAAACCTACCACATTCAATATCATATCTAAGTTTAAATGGCTTAATAATTTCATCATTATGATGCTTAACTCTAATTGTTTTAGACTTAGCTTTAAGAATTATTTCATATCTACCCTCAATTGCATTCATAATTCTTAATAGTAATTCTTCATCTATAACAGGGTGAAAGTGTAAATTTTTATATTGAAAACAGTCATTATCAGCAACCTTAATATGCCTCTCAAATTCCATATAATCTTTTAATGTATCATAAAAGTAATAACCACTTATATTAGGAAAAACAATATTCTTAAATAGATGCACTACATAATAAAGTTTTTCTAACTCCTCAGCATCTAATTCCTTTAATATATCTTCAGAAATATAATATTCCTTTACTCTTCCTATTTTTTGAAATGACACTATTTCCATAGAATTAGCCATTTCACTAAGTTTTCTTTCTATAGTTTTACTGCTTATGTTATCATAATTTATAAGTCCTCTATTTACCAGCTCATTTTCAATTTCAGAAAAAGTCATTGGTTCATCAAAATAATTTAAAATTAATAAAATATAGTAATATAGGATAACATCTGTTTGAGTAAAGCTTTTGCTTAGGTATGTATCAATCAAAAAATTTTTAGTATTGGAAATAGAATCATAACTTAAATTCAAAAGTTTATTTTTTCCATCCTTATCTACCTTTACAAAATCTTTTGCTATATACTGCCTAATTCTTCTCATTTCATAGCTAACTTTTCTGGAACTCCCATGATTTTTACTTTCCAAATCGCTTCTTGAAAAGCATCCATATAAAAAAATATCTCTTAAAATTGAACGAATTAAATCATAGTGTTTAATAAAATCTGGGAACATTAATAACACCCCTTCCAGTTATGCATCATAGAAAAGTTACTCCATATTATAACATATAATTATCTTGATTAAACCTTAGGATTTAATATTATTGTTCCCATGAATACTTCACCATATATGAATGATGAAGTATTCATGGGAACAATATATATCTTATATTCACTTATCTTAAATCCAAATTTATGCTTGAGCCTTAAAATTATAAATTGGTTTAATTATTTCTATGATATCAACTGTTTCTAAAATATTATTAATTATTTCTTCTTTTGGCTTATAAACCATCGGTGCCTCATCAATCGTATTTTCTGAAACTGATGTAGTATAAACACCTTCCATGGACGCTTTGAATTCTTCTAAACAAACCTTCTCTTTAGCCTTAGTTCTACTCATAACACGTCCTGCTCCATGAGGTGCTGAATAATTCCAGTCTTCATTTCCTTTTCCTATAGCAAGTATGCTGCCATCCCTCATATTTAATGGAATTAATAATTTTTCACCTTTATAAGCTGAAACACTTCCCTTTCTAATAATGTTATCTTTGAAGTTTATATAATTATGAATTGTAGAAAATGATTCAAATTCTTCAAATCCTTTATTCAACAACCTTTTTAATATTATATCTGCCATTGTATTTCTATTTAAAGTAGCATACTGTTGGCAAATATCCATATCATACAAATAATCTTCTTTATATTTTCCACTTAGAAAGCATAATTCTTTAGCATAACTTGGCTTTAACTCATCATATAGTCTCTTCAACGCAAGTAAAGCACCTTGTATCTCTTTTCTACGTCCTTCTTTCTTATATTCTTCAATTATTTTGTCTCGTTTTATAAAATAATCTTCTTTTCCACTGCACAAATCAATTGCTAAGTTTTGATACATATCTGCTACCTGTGTGCCTAAATTTCTGCTTCCAGAATGTATAACAAGATATTTTGTCCCATCACTTCCTTCATTAATCTCTATGAAGTGATTTCCTCCACCTAAGGTACCAATACTTCTTTCAATTCTCTTAGTTTTTTTTAGATTCCTATAACACTTTAAATTTTGTAATTCAGGAAACTTAACCATTCTTCCTTCATGAACATTCATTCCTGATGGAACATGTTGATGAATAATGTTATCTAACTTTTCTAGATCTATTTGAACTTTTCCTAAGTTTACCGTTAACATTCCACATCCAATATCTACACCTACAATGTTAGGAATAACCTTATCTCCTAAATCTGCTGTAAAACCTATAACACAACTTGCTCCTTTATGTGTGTCTGGCATTATTCTTACTTTACATCCTTCAGTAAAAGACTGATTACACAATTCTATTATTTGATCTACTGCTTCTTTTTCTATATTATCGGTAAATACTTTTGCAGTATTATATTTTCCCTTAATCTCCATAATAATTAACTCCTTAATTAAAATAAATGTATTGAGTTTTAGTTCATAAATATTAGAGATGATTTATGGAGTTGCACCATAAAATACTCATATCATCACATTATCATCAATAATAAATTTAATTGCAAACCATACTGCTTTGTGGTATTTAAAAGATACTCTACATTAACTCTCGTGACCATTACCCAAAGATTTTAAAGATTCTTTATCTTTATTATTTATTCTTTGACAACTAAAGAACTGTAATCTTTAAGGTTTAATCTTTAATCCTTGAACTTTGAACTTTTCTTTTCCAATCCATAAATAAAACCTAAGAGATTTATTAACCCATAAATCAAGGGAATGTAGAATTTATAAAATTTCATATAATTTGCAATTTATATTATTTTAGTAACTTTTATATACTAGCTTCCCTTAATCCTCAACTTCTATAAATGTTGTGGCATTAGACTCACTAAGTACAAAATCAATGTTATTTTCAAAATCTTCAATTTCTAACTGAAGTTTTTTTATTTCTTTCTCAATCTCAAGCCCATCAACCAGCTCCCATTCATTTTGCTCCTTATACTGATTAATGAAGCCATCCACTCCTGAAGACTTATTTTGTTTATCAGATCCTAATATAATTTCAATCTGCTGATTAATATTTATCTCTACTTCTGCATTCTTTCTATTTACATTTGCCATGTTGAGATTATATTGAGCTATTAATTGATTTAACAAATCTTTTTTATTTTCTATAATCTTCTTATTTTCAATTGCTTCTGCTACAGTATACTCCTTACCTCCAACAGTAACTATGGTCTTAGCATTTGATAATACTATTAATCTCTTTATTTTAGTTCTTCTATTAATTAGATCATTAATTGATTGATATTCACTCTTAACACTCTCAACAAATTTTTCTTTGGTTGAAGTTGTATCATGCACATTTGTAGCAGATTTTTTCTTGCTTCCTACAAACTTTGTCTCTTTAATACTTCTTGCAATTCTTTTATCTAACATTTTTAATTCGCTTAAACCTCTATGCACTGACATCTTTATCATAATTGTGCCCTCCTCTAAATTACCTATTTATAAATATTCACTATCTATGCTTTTAATCCAGTTCTTAACCACAAGATTTATTATAATCATATATAAAATTTGTTACAGACAAAAAGTTTGCAACTTTTAGCATTAATACCATATAATTTTTGTTCACTAAACTAATGCAGAGGCAATTATTGCAAAAAAATAAGGTGCAATAAGCACCTATTTTCTCACTATATTTATATTCATATCTATTTTTATAATTGTTCACCAAGATAAGCCTTCTTAATCTCATCATTGTTTAGAAGTTCTTTACCTGAACCTGTTAAAGTTATTTTTCCAGTTTCCATTATATAGCCTATATCAGCTATTTTTAGAGCTGCATTAGCATTTTGTTCTATTAATAAAACTGTCATGCCTTCTTCATTTATCTTTTTAATAATTCCAAACAACTCTTTTACTATTATAGGTGCAAGTCCTAAGGAAGGTTCATCCATCATTATTAACTTAGGTCTTGACATAAGCGCTCTTCCTATAGCAAGCATTTGCTGCTCTCCACCTGAAAGAGTACCTGCTGCCTGCCAAGTTCTTTCCTTTAATCTTGGAAACAAAGTGTATATCTTTTCTAAATCTTCTGCTATTCCCTTTGCATCCTTTCTTGTATAAGCACCTATCTTTAAGTTTTCAAGTACTGTAAGGTCTGCAAAAACTCTTCTACCTTCTGGAACCAAAGCTATTCCCTTGCTTACCATGCTTTCAGTACTTAATTTTATTAAATCTATACCTTCATAATTTATGGTACCACTCTTAGGTTTAACAAGTCCCACTATGGATTTTAATGTAGTACTCTTTCCAGCCCCATTAGCACCAACTAAAGTTACTATCTTGCCTTTTGGTACTTCTAAGCTTATACCCTTTAAAGCTTCAATTCCACCGTAGGACACTACTAAATTATCTATCTTAATCATCTTCAGTTACCCCCAAATATGCATCAATAACCTTCTTATCATTTTGAATTTCAGAAGGCGTACCTTCAGCTATAGTAATGCCATATTCAAAAACTTGAATTCTATCAGATAAACTCATAACCATATTCATATGATGCTCTATCATGAATATACTCAAATCAAACTTATCCTTTATTTCTTTAATAAAAGCAGTAAGTTCATCTGTTTCAGTAGGATTCATACCTGCTGCTGGTTCATCAAGAAGAAGAAGCTTTGGATTTGTTGCAAGCGCTCTTGCTATTTCAAGCTTTCTTTGCTTACCATATGGCAGTGAACTTGCCTTTTCATCCTTTAAATCCTCCAAGCCTAATTCTCCAAGTAAATCAAGAGATTTTTTAACCATTTCTTTTTCTTCTCTTCTGTACTTTGGTAACTTAAGTATAGCCTCTAGAAAATTAGACTTAATGTGAACATGATTTGCAATTAATACATTATCAAGCACGCTTAAATCCTTGAATAGTCTTATATTTTGAAAGGTTCTTGCTATACCTGTTTTTGTTATAAGGTCTTGCCTCATTCCAGTAACATCTATATCATTAAAGATTATCTTTCCCTTGGTTGGAGTATACACATTGGTTATCATGTTAAAAGCTGTAGTTTTACCAGCTCCATTTGGTCCAATTAATGAAACAACTTCGCCTTGATTAATCTTAAGATTAAAGTCTTTAACTGCAGTAAGACCTCCAAATTGCATAGTTGCATTTTCTACATTCAATAGTGCCATATTCTATTCCTCCCCGTGCTTTAGAGGTTTTTTATTAAAAATTCCAAATAGAGATTTCCAAGTAATCTCCTTTGTCCCCATAATTCCATTTCTAAAGAATAATACTATAATCATAAGTAAAACTGAAAAAACTACCATTCTAAGTCCAGATATTCCTGTAAATTTGAATAAAAACAAATCAATTGGTTTTTCCATATCTAAAAATCTTAATACTTCTCCTAAAATTGTTACAAAGAAAGCTGAGATAATTGTCCCAGTAATACTTCCCATACCTCCAATTACAATTATAAGAATTATATTAAATGTAAGAACAAACTTAAACATATTCGGATCTATAGTTCCCATTAAGCTTCCCAAAAGTCCTCCACCTATTCCTGCAAAAAAAGCACCAACAATAAAAGATATAACCTTATGTTTAAATAAACTTATTCCCATACTTTCAGCTGCAATTTCGTCTTCTCTTATTGCCTTTAAAGCTCTTCCGTAAGAACTATTAATTAAAGACACAAGAACTATTATAGTTACAATTGCAATTCCAAAGGTCCAATATAAATTTGTATTATGAGGAATTCCTCTTAGTCCTAAGGCACCGTTAGTTACATTTTGAACATTATTTAAAATTATTCTTATTATTTCTGCAAAACCTAAGGTTGCTATAGCTAGATAGTCTCCTTTAAGTCTTAAAGCTGGAGCTCCGATTAAAAAGGCTATTAATGCAGCTACAAGCCCTGCTATTACCAATGCCACCACGAAAGGTAATTGGATATTATTTAATGGAGCAATTAATGGCTCCATAAAGAAATTTTGATTTTTTACCTTTGTAGACATTGTAAGAAGTGCAGTTGTATAAGCACCTATAGCTATAAATCCAGCATGTCCTAAAGAGAATAATCCTGTAAAACCATTAATTAAATTTAAACTAAGTCCAAGAATTGTATATATCGCACATAGATTTAAAATTCTTATTCTATATGAATCAAAGTAGTAATTTGCAGCTAATAATAGTAAAAATACAACTGCAATAAGAGCTATATTTAAAAATTTATTTTTCGCTTTCATATCTATTACACCTTCTCTGTTAGATTTTTGCCCATTATTCCTGTAGGCTTAAATAACAATATTACAATTAAAAGTACGAAGGCAAAGGCATCTCTGTAACCTGTTAATCCTGGTAAGAAAGCTACTAACATAATTTCCCCAATTCCAAGAATAAAGCCCCCAATAACTGCCCCTTTAATATCACCGATACCGCCTATAACAGCTGCTATAAAGCACTTTAATCCTGGGATCATTCCCATAAGTGCAACTATTTGCGGATATTTAGCTGACCACATCATAGCTCCTACAGCTGCTAACATTGAACCTATAGCAAAAGTAAAAGATATTACTCTGTTAACTTTTATTCCCATAAGCCTAGCAGTTTCAACGTCCTTTGATACTGCTCTCATTGCCATACCTATATTTGTATTATTAACTAAATGTAATAGTCCAAATAATAATAATGCTGTTACTAAAGGAATTATAAATGTAAGATTTTGAATTGAAACTCCGCCAATAACAATTCCATCAGTAAGTATCTTTGGTGTTGGGAAGGCCTTTGGTCTTCCACCAAATAAAACTACTGCTAAATTTTCAAGTAAAAACGAAACACCAATAGCAGAAATCAATATAGAAATCTTGGGTGCATTTCTAAGAGGTCTATAGGCTGTAAATTCAATAGATACACCAAGAACCCCTGTTAATGCTATGGCTATAATAAAGGCAAAGTACCAAGGAAGATGGAAGGTTGCTACTCCAAAGAATGCAAAGTAGGCTGCCATCATAAATATATCACCATGGGCAAAATTTATAAGCTTTAATATTCCATAAACCATAGTGTATCCTATAGCAATAAGAGCATATAAACTTCCCAGAGAAATTCCATTTGTTAAATGTTGCATAAATATACTAAAAGTCATGTTCTCTCCCCCTAATTTATTTTTAGATATCTTATTCTGGTTTTATTGTATCAAGATAAGTAAACTTTCCATTCTTAACTACCTTTAATACTGCATCCTTTACTGCGTTATTATTTTCATCTATAGTAATAACTCCTGCAGCACCAGGATAATTTTTAGTTTTAGCAATTTCATCTCTTATCTTTACTGGATCTGTAGAATTTGCTCTTTTTATTGCATCTAATATAACTAAGTAAGCATCATAAGACAATGCAGTAACTGCTGATGGTTCCTTATTATATTCTTTTCTATAAGCATCTAGGAATGTCTTAGATTCTTTGGTTATAGGTGTTTCACTAGCAAAGAAAGTTGAAAATACTGTACCTTCCACTGCTGATCCTCCTATTTCAGTAAACTCAGGTGTTTCCCAAGTATCCCCACCTATTATTGGAGTTGTGATTCCTAATTGTCTAGCTTGCTTAATTATTAAAGCTCCTTCCGTAAAGTTTCCTGGAGCAAAGATTACATCTGGATTCTTTCCTTTTATATTTGTAAGCTGAGCTGAAAAATCTTGATCCCCTGTGTTGTAACTTGACTTAGCAACAATTGCATTCTTATCCCCTGTAATTTTTTCAAAAGCATCTGTGAAGAATTTACAAATACCAACTGAATAGTCACTAGATACTTCTTGAAGAAGTGCAACCTTCTTAGCCTTTAATTTTTGAGCCGCATATTTTGCCATTACTGTTCCTTGAAAAGGATCAATAAAGCAAACTCTAAAATAATAATCATTTCCTGCAGTTACTAAAGGATTTGTACACGAAGCTCCAACCGCTGGAACTTTTGCTTCTTGAACTATGTCTCCTGCAGCCATAGAATTTCCACTTCCCCAACTTCCTATGATTGCATTTACCTTTTCTTGTTCCACAAGATTTGATGCTGCACTAGCTGCTTCAACCTTATCTGATTTGTTATCAGCAAACACTAACTCAACCTTTTTACCAAGAACTGTTGGATAAAGCTTATTTGCAAGTTTTACCCCTTCTACTTCAAGTTGTCCTCCAGCAGCATTTGCACCAGTCATAGGCTCAAATACTCCAATCTTTATAACATTGCTGTCAACTTGAACTTTAGTTTTTGATTTAGGTGTACAGCTTACTAAAATCAGTGAAGTTGTCATCGCTAATGCTAATAATAAAGAAATTTTCCTTTTCATATAATTTAGCCCCCTATGTTAGTTTAACTTTATGCACTATAAACACTAGGTTAATTTCATATAATGTTCGTGCATTATAAGAATTTTCACCAAATATCAATACTGCCAACTTTCTCTTGAAAAATTAGTAAATTATCAATATTTAGCCCAATTATTTGACGAATTACGTATTATGAACATATTATATCATAGAATTTATTATGTCAATACAGGATGTTACATGTAATTTATACAAAAATAATCGTATAAATAATCTCGGAAAACAAGATAATGTTTACATTTATTATTTTCAACTATTTATGCTTTTTTATGTAATTTTCACTAAAAAAATAGTACTAAAATTTCTACTAGGAAACTTCAGTACTATTTTGACTAATATTTTTCTCTTAAATTATCTTCCACTCTTTTGCTTTTGAACCATTCCAACAATAGCTACAATTATTGCTATAACAAGAAATACCATTGGCTTTAATAAATTCGAAGTACAAATTAAATTCTTTCCTAAATAAGAATTTTCCTCCTATTTCCAAGAAAATTATATCATTCTCAATGAAAATATCAACCTACGTTACGTTTACATTAACTCTATGTAAGTAAACGAATAGTAGAGTTCTACTTTTTATAAGATTTTTTCGATTTTTTTGTCAAAAAAGCTAAAATTCATTGTTATATTGTGATATAATTATCAATGTTGGCTTTTTACTTATCTATAATTTGCCAAGTAATTTTTTAGTTAAGGACGTGGAAAAATGAAGAAATATTTAATGCTTATAGGCTCTCCACCTGCTTGTGGAAAGACTTATGTATCAACTGAGATTGCTAAAAGACTTCCAAATCCAGTTTATTTGGACAAGGACACTATAATACCTTTATCTAAGATGGTATTTGCTGCGGCTAATGAGCCTTATAATAGAGATTCAGCATTTTTCAAAGAATATGTTAGAAATGCTGAATATGATGCAATAATGGATGTAGCTTTTGAATCTCTACAATTCAACACACATGTAATGGTTAATGCTCCATTTGCAAAAGAATTTAAAAATGAAGCTTACATCAGTAATCTAAAAGAAAAGCTTAAAGAGTACGATGCTGAGTTAGTTCAAATTTGGGTTCATTGTGATGTAGATGTTTGCCATCAAAGAATGATTGAAAGAGACTCTGAAAGAGATATTTGGAAGCTTCAAAATTGGGACGAGTATATTAGCGGTCAAGATTTTTCAATTCCTCAAGTTGAAGGAATTCATGTAGTGGACAACTCTGGTTCAGATAAAGTTCAAGCTGATATAGAGAAGGTACTAAAGGTATTATAGGATTTCCCTATAATACCTTTTTTGTATAATGATTTGGAATTGCCATATTTTTATCATTGACTTATTCATTGTTTTGATTCATAATGACTTAGTAATTAAATAGTAGATAACTGAGATAGAGGCGCGAAACCTAAGAGTAGTATTACGGAGGTAAGCTCAATGAAGTAATATGAAAGGATGTTTCGCCGAAGTGAATAGTAGATTGCTTTGAAACTATTTGCTGGTTTTATGTACAATATGCATAAAACTGTCACAAATTATTTTGTGGAGAGCTATTTTCAATGAGAATGTACGGTTTATTTAATATTTTTTAATATTGAACCTTTCGTATAATGTCATGAATATGCTTTCATGGCATTTTTTTTATTGCTCAAATATAGATATCTTAGTTACTTGCTTAGACATCTTCAAAAATATGCAAGTCAATATGTGACAGATAATGATACTTGTTTCTATTTGCAGATGTGTTATGGACTTTATTTTTTACACCCATAAGGAGGACAAACAATGAATGACGAAAAAAATGAATTAAAAAGAGGTCTACAAGCAAGACATTTAAACATGATAGCTTTAGGTGGCTCCATTGGAACAGGTATTTTTCTTGCTATGGGAGACACTCTAAATCAGGCTGGACCTGGTGGTGCACTGGTTGCTTATGGCCTAATAGGCATTATGGTATATTTTCTAATAACAAGCTTAGGAGAAATGGCAACTCATATGCCAATCTCAGGATCTTTCAGCTCCTATGCTACTAAATTTATTGACCCAGCTCTTGGATTTGCTCTTGGTTGGAACTATTGGTACAACTGGGCTATAACTATAGCAGCTGAAATGGTTGCAGGATCTTTAATCATGAAATATTGGTTTCCGCATGTAAGTGGATTTGTATGGAGCATAATATTCCTTGCAATAATAGTAGGCTTAAATGTTCTTTCATCTAAAGCCTATGGAGAATCTGAATATTGGTTTGCAGGAATAAAGGTATTTACTGTTCTTGTATTTTTACTAATTGGTGTTTTAATGATTTTAGGTGTTATAAATGCTGGAAGTGATGTAGGCTTCCATAACTACACAATAGCTGATGGCCCTTTCCATGGAGGAATAAAATCTATATTTGCTATTTTCCTAATTGCAGGTTTCTCCTTCCAAGGAACTGAACTTATAGGAGTTGCTGCTGGTGAAAGTGAAAATCCTGAAAAAACTATTCCAAAGGCAATTAAATCAGTCTTCTGGAGAATATTAATATTTTACTTAGGAACTATAATTATTTTAGGAGCTATAATACCATTTACTAAGGCAGGGGTTTCAACAAGCCCATTCACAATGGTATTCCAAAAAGTTGGTATAGCTCAAGCTGCTTCACTTATGAACGCAATAATTTTAACTTCAGTATTATCTGCTGGTAACTCTGGAATGTACGCTTCAAGCAGAATGTTATATTCAATGGCTAAAGAAGGCATGGCCCCAAAAATATTTGCAAAAACAAATAAAAGAGGTGTTCCTGTAAATGCCTTAATCATAACTACAATAGTTGCATCTGCTTGCTTCTTAACTGGTATTTTTGCAGAAAGCACAGTTTATGTTTGGCTAGTTGCAGCTTCTGGACTTGCTGGATTTATAGCTTGGGTAGGTATTGCAATCTGCCACTATAGATTTAGAAAAGCTTATATTTATCAAGGTAAAGATCTTAAAGATTTAAAATATCAATCAAAATTTTATCCTTTAGGACCTATAATGGCCTTATTGATGTGTATAATAATAATTTTAGGACAAGGTTACTCTTGTATAAAACCAGAAGGAATAGACTTTAACGGTCTAATAGCTTCTTATATAGGAATTCCACTTTTCGTTGTACTGTATGTTTGGTATAAAGTTAAACACAAGACAAAAGTTATTCCTTTAGCTGAAGTTGACCTTGAATACCATGAAGAAATTGAAAATACAGAAGATAATGCTACTGTAATAAAAACAGAAAATAGTTTAGCATAAAAATTTAAGCTTAGGATATTTGTACTATCCTAAGCTTTTATTATATATATTATTACAAATCGAGTCTCATGCCATTTTCCTTAAGCCATTGTCTCCTCTCCTGATAATCAGGAAGAATTTTACCCACTGCATTCCAAAAATTCTTAGAATGATCTTTATGAGGCATATGACAAAGTTCATGAACAACTACATAGTCGATTATATACATTGGAGCCATAACACAGCGCCAATTAAACAATAAATCATCCCTATAAGTACAACTTGCCCATCTTCTCTTCTGTTCCTTAACCCTTATACTTCTAGGCTCCTTATCAAAGAAAGTGGTGTAGTATTCTACCCTTTCACTTATCTTTTCAAGAGCTCTTTCTCTATACCATTTCTCCAAAGCTGATTTTATAAACTCTTCTTCTGCATTGTGAGTTGTAACTATGAGCTTTCCTCTCAATAATTTTACACTTGCCTCTTTATCTTGCTTACATATATTTATCTGCAAAGTATAATTTTTTCCTAAATATAAATAGGACTCTCCATTTACAGCTCTTCGTTTTATGATACTAGCATTTATCTTACTTAACTCTTCTTGCTTTTCAACTATCCACTTACCCTTTTTCTTAACCAAATTGACTACAGTTTCATCAGAAACACCTATAGGACACATAACTCTTACTTCACCTGTAGGTACTATCTGTATTCCAATTGTTTTTCTTCTGCTATGCTTAACAGTAAATTCTATTTCTTTTGTTCCATATATAAATTTGTACTTCATCTAATCACCATTTCAATTTTTTATTACTATCTTTTGTACATCTCAGTTATGTTAATACGCATTCTTTGATTACGTAATTCAACGCCATTGCTAACTCTATGTTTTATAAATTATTCCTATACCAAGAGATATGTTTTAGAATACATTTAACAATAAATTATGCTCGTTATCCCCAATTTTCTATTGCGGTGTTTGTACATTTAAATCCATTATTCAAATATAGTTGAATAGCCTCTTTATTCAAGTCTGCAACATATAAAGTAATTTCATCAATTCCTACTTCTTGCAAACTGTTAATAGCAAAAAATAAGAGTTTCTTTCCGTATCCTTTATTTTGATATTTTTTGTTAACAAATAAGTGATCTATTATATTTTCATATATCTCAACAGAACCTACCATCTCTTTATCTATAAACATAATAAAAACATTAGATTTCTTTTTATTCATTTCCTCTTGTGTATAAAATAAATCTGGGTCTAGATTGGTGGCTATACTTAACTCTCTAAAACAATCACAACAAATACTTTTATAATCATTATAATATTCATCACTATAATTAACTACATCTATATTCGAACTCACTTTTTCACCGTAATATTTCATTTCATGTACAATAACTTCAGCCATTTTTACCTCCAAAAATATAAACAATACATTTATATCTATTCTACCATTAGCTACTTGTCTAATTATGTATTATATACATCCTAATTATAGCATTAATTTCCATGAAATGTACGTATTTAAATGAAATTTAAACAATAAAAGAAAGCATAAGTAAGTTATATAAATACAATTTATACTTTTACTTATGCTTTTGCAAACTATTTATTATTTTTATTTGTGCTTTCCCAAGAAGCTACATACTCTTCCAATATTTTATGTAATTCCTCTCCAATTTTTGAGTATGCTTCATCATTAAGATTTGCTAGTGATATTCTTATTGACCACTCAGGTCCTTGAAAACCACTGCCACTTAACAATACTATAGATGAATCTTCAGCTAATCTATATAAAATATCCACTGGCTTGTAATTGCTCTGCAAGTAATCTCCAAATTCTGCACCGTAATAACAGCTAGCCCATTCTAACAAATCAAATTCAGTATAATAAGCAGTATCATATGGGTCCCTTCTTAAATCTAGACCTAACCCTTTGAACAAAAGTTTTTGTCTACGTCTGCAAATATTCTTTGTCTGCTCCTTATATATATTTTCCTTATCAAGAAGTGCAAAAGCACAGAAAAATGCCATTTGTACCTGTTGTGGAGTTGATAACCCTGCTGTATGGTTAAGTGCTACTTGACGACTATCTGCCACTACTCTATCGATAAAAGGTATATTATCAGGATCAATAGAAAGTGCTCCATATCTCTGTCTAAGCTCAATTTTCACTTCCTCTGACTGTCTTTTCAGTAATTTATCAAACACATTCTCTTCATAAAGAGCTATGGTTCCAAGTCTCCACCCTGTGACACCAAAGTATTTTGAAAAAGAATATACACCTATTGTATTATAAGGTAAATCAGCCATTAAGGAACGGAAGTTGTCAACAAAGGTGCTGTATACATCATCCGAAATAATCATCAAGTCTGGATTATCATTTTTTACTATATTAACCAAATAATCTGCTGACTCTGGCCTAATTGCAACTGAAGGAGGATTACTAGGATTAACAACAAATAAAGCCTTTATAGAAGAATCCCTAAGCTTATCAAGTTCATTTTTAGGATACTGCCAAGTATGAGTTCCATCCTTTGTTAACTCTGTTGCATTAACATATACAACTTCAAAGTTATAACGAGGCAAATGTGGTATTTCTAAATAAGGGGTGAAAACTGGTACCATAAGTGCTATTTTATCTCCATGAGCTAATAATTCATTAGCTATTAAAGTATCAAATACATAACACATTGCCGCAGTAGCTCCCTCCAACGCAAAAATATTAAATCTGCCAACAGGAGGCTTGTTATAGCAAAGCTCTTGAACAAGATATTCATGAACAATCATTTCAATATGGGTAAGCATTCTATCTGGTACAGGATAGTTATCTCCTATAATTGCATCTGTAAGCTCGAACACCCATCTATCAGGATCAAACCCTTCTCTCTTAATTCCATAATCAATTATATCTTTTAAAAGTTTTATTCCTGGCATATTATTATTCTTTTCTATAAAATCATAAAGACGCTTAGCTATTCCGTCTCTTTTCGGCATACCAGCTAAGTCACCATCATTCCAAACTCTTCTTGTTTCTTCAACTGCAAAAAGACCAAAGGTAAAAAAAGCTTCCCTTGGTGTAGCTGCTGTCCAATTTGGATTTCCTCTTCCCGCATCAAGCAAGGTATGAGCACTCTTTTTTCTTTGACCCTCTGCAAGACTTATTAATTTATTTTTAAATTCAAATGGACTTATTTTACCGTAAATATTCTCAATTTCTTCACGTTGAACATTTTTAGTTTCCTCAATCTCCATTGTTATCATAAGCAATTCTCCTTATCAAATAATATAATTACAACATATATTGTTTGATAGGACTTAATAATTTATTCTTTATTAATGAGGTATGTAATGTATAGACCTGAGTCTGTATAAAACTATTCCATAATAATGTTGGTGTACAAGTTACAATAATTTGACATTTTTTTCACCAACATTTAAGTGGAACAGTTCTATATACTCCTAAAAAAATATATATTAAATGAAGTTGATTAGTCTTTAAATAACATTGGCACCCCTTCCCAAGCCAGTTGTGGCATTTCATTCAGTCTATTCAAATAAACATATATTGTCTGATCATCACCCCAAATTCCAGATTTCGGCTTAACAGTACATAGTGTAATATGATATATTCCTTTCTCTATTTCTACTTGCTGCTCTTCAGGACAATATGAATCCCAATCCATAAGCCAAAATAAATCCTTAATACAAATTCTATTTCCTTCAACATCTATGGCTAATCTTATTTGCAATGGGTATAATTCATCTACTTCCTCTGTAGGATAGCCACTTCTAAACTTTAATGTATAATCTCCACCTGAACCAGTACAAAATCCAACTATATCTCCTTTTTTCACGTGTTTTGCTACTTGCTCTGGTTCACTATATTCATTTTGGAAATAATTATATCCTTCTTTTATATCTTTTACAGCCCCGTCAGAATAAAAAACAATTCCCATACCATCTAAAGGTAATTTAATATCAATATTTAAGTTATCATATTTCATTCGATTTCCTCCCATATTCTCTTCTGTTTTTTATAATTATTTACACCTATATAAGCGTAAGTCAATCCTAAAATTATAAATGGAATTCCTATTAAATAATTTGCGCCAATTATCTCCATTATCCCTACAAATTCAAAACAAATACTTGGAAGTAAGCGCCAAATCCATGTTTTTACTTTACTCATTGAAGTCCCCCCTTATGTAAAATAGGCAAGATATTATTTACTAATCACACCCTATATAACATTAATGATTAATTATACCATATATGTCCATAGCAATTGATTGTAAAAGAATCAATTTCACAAAAAAATCACTTGCAATTAACATTGTTAATTTACAAGTGATATCAATGGTTATCTCTACTATACTTGTTTGTTTACATTTTTCTTGAACATCTTAATTACTAATGCTTTATCTTCTTTTTCATATATATATCTATCATTAGCATCTAATTTTAATTCTTCCCACCAAACACCAGTTAATACTTTGGCTAGCTTTATCTCTGCTAAGATTCTAGTATTCTTTCTGATAATAGCTTTTTGCTCTTCTAACAATTTTTCTAATTTCTCAAAAGAAGTATCAATTTTATTTTCTCTTAAATACTCTATATATTCTTTCATTATAGTTTCAGGCTTGTTCAATTTCTTGTTTGTACTTTGCATCTTTTTTAGTAGATTGTCTACCTTAGGCAAAATACTAAAATATTTTAATCCAAACTCAAAGAACCTGCACTCATATTCATTAGAACTTTCTTCTACTACCTTATTATCTATTCCACTATAAACTCCACTTAAGTCTATTCCATATTCCTTAAGAAGCTTTATTTGCTCCTTTGAGTACTTTGCTACAAATCTACATTGAGTCTTTTGAGCTACGCTCTTGATAAAATATCTTATAACCTTTTGCTTACATTCAGCCACTCTTTGCTCATAATAAGTCTCTAACACATAACCTAAATTATCACTTTCTAAAACATAATTCCTGCTCAATACTGGTAGCTTGCATATGTTTATCTGTATTAGAGTATGATTATCTAACTTATAATTTTTATTCTTAGATATGGAAAATAAACCTTTTGTCTTTAAGTTCTTTAAAAATTTTAATGTGTCCTCAGACACTAAAACTTTAAATTTTTCTATATTTCTATCTCCATCTTTAATAATTGTCTGCTCTCTAAAAACCTTTGCATTAAAAATGTTGGTATCAAAACCAACTTCCTTAGCTTGTCTAGGATTAATAGTAACAGTGCCTTGAATTTCATACCTAACAGAAATATTCATCTTATCTTTTGAGAATACTAGATTCCTAAAACTTGTCACTACCTGCTCTTCGCTATTAGGCTTAAATACATTATAATTATCCACTACCTTTTTCCCAATTCTCTTATACTTTTCTGAAGATATTGGAATGAACATATCCTCGTTTTTCTCAAACACCTCAAGCAGATCCATAAAGCAAGGTCCACTCTCTAAAACCTCACCCTTCTCTATTATACCCTCAACAAGCCTAGCTTTTGTCCATACTTTAGGTTCTAACTCTATCTTTCTATTATGAACTGACTTCAACAACAATTTCTTGCAGCTTTCACGTTCCTTAGGCGTAAATGAATTTAATACTTGCTTGCTTAAATATTTATCCTTTAGTGATAAACTCAAGATATCTAAGGCCTCAGCTGAATTTCCTTTGCAATACGCATTATAGGCTAAATAATATAGAAGATTATTAACCTCTGAAGATATAAGTTCATCTTTTACATCAGAAGACTTATACACCTTCCCATTTATGTTAAATTCAAATTCTTTTTCTTTGGCACTCAATATATAAAATCTGTTAATAGATTTCAATATATTGATACTAAGATTATCGTTTTCTAATCTTGATTCTTTTTTTGATAAATACACTATAGATTTTCCCTCACAGCTAATATCTATAGTCTCACTGGATTTGTCCTCTATGACTTTAAACTGTTCTTTGAATTTAGGTAAATACTGATACACAGCATTCCTTGCTTCAACAATATCTTTTGTACTATTGATTTCTTCTATAAGACAATCAATATAGTTAAGGATTCCTTCTTGCCTCCTCAAAACTTCAATAAATTGATTTCTTATTGTTGAAATGTCCTTATATTTGTAAGGAACATAATTGAATTGGATAACAGTATAAGTAGTCTTTCCTACAGGTATAATAGACTTTTTTATTTTCATCCTTTCTCCTAAATCACACAAACACATGTTTTCATACTATTCTATGATTTTGAGGATGAAATCATTACTTAACATAATTATCTTTACCATTATTTCTTTTTCTGTGCTGCATATTATTACTCCTTAGACTACAAAAAACAAATAAAGGTACGGGAAAATATACGATAAAATAATATACTGCCCCCTTAGTGCCTAACGTTAACGCAGCTACTGCTAATACAAATAATATGGATGACAATAAAACTAAATTAATATATTTATATAATGTATATTTTTCTGAATCTTCTACCATTGATTTAAAGAAAACAGCTTTAAACACTTGAACTAAACAAAACTCTAGTAATACGGCAAGTCCAACATTCACCAAGGCTAAAAGTGCGAATATTGGCATTGTAAATACATTGCAAAGTACTGAAAAATCTGAACCATCAACATACATTCCTTTTACAAAACAACTCTCAAAAGAAATTTGTATATTCTTTAAGGTACCAAAGATAATTACACAACATACTATGCTAAGTACAGCATATAAAATTAAAAATTCATGCCATTTACTATCAAATGACTTTATTGGAACTTCCTTTTTACTATTCATTATTTCCTCCATATTTATTATTACTTCATGTATAACTACTTTGCTTTCTTATATTATATTGCAAATTTGTTTAAAAATTCAATTTAGTATTAATCATTCATTATTTAATTGTATTTCATTTTCTATAGGCTTAATTTTCAAATCCATGCATTTCCACTTTGTTGACATATCACTATTCCTGCAGAATCCCTATGTTGTAATTATTAACATTATATTTCAATCCATGTTATAATTAACATAAAGACAAACTATATTTTTGGGGTGATTATTGTGACAGAACAAAAGAAAGCAGCAATTCTTATTTATCCGGACTTTAGTAACTATGAAATAAGCATAGTATCAGCCATATTTAAGATTTTTGACAAAGAAATTGTTGTATTTTCTGCTGAAAAAAATGCAGTTAACAGCGAAGAAGGGTTTCATTTCATTCCTGATAAAACTCTTACTGAATTTGATATAAATGATTATGATTGTCTCATATTGCCTGGCATGTGGTGTTTCCCGGATGTTTTATGTGATGATAGATACCTAAACTTTTTAAAGCAATTCAAAGGTAATAAAGACATCTTAATTGGAAGTATCTCAAGTTCCCCAATACTCTTGGCCAAAGCTGGCGTCCTTGAAGGAAAAAGATACTGTGCTGGTTTATATGAAGAAGACATAGATACTTATGATTTTATTAATCGAGACTATGTGGTGAAGACCCCTCTTGTAACTGATGGAAACATTATTACTGCAGTAGGAAAAGCCTACAGAGAATTCGCCATAGAAGTAGGACATAAGTTAAATTATGATTGCGATGATGAGTGGTTTACAGGAATTAAAAAGCCAATCAGAGCGGAGGACTACACATTTTTTAGAAATGAGGAATAAAAAATGATAGAAGATATAACTAATTATTTAGAAAAATTCGAAGATAATACAAAACAAAGGTTTTGTATACTAAATGAGCTTATTTACCAAAGCACTTCTCAAAAGATTGATGAGAAATTGTGGGCTAAAATTCCGTCTTTTTATGTTGGTGAAAACTTTATTCGCCTTATTCCTTTCAAAGACCATATTAACATTGAAGCAAAGGCAGTAATCTTTTATAAAGATCAATTGGCGGGATATAAGATAACACCTAAGGGAATGCTACAAATTTTTCATAATCAAGAGATTCCTTGTGAATTGTTAAAAGCAATATTTAAGGAGAGTTTTGAGTAAAGCTTATATTTTTATAACAAAAATCCTAAGCAATTATAAAATTGATTAGGATTCTCTCCTTTACACATGTTCCAAAGAAGTTTCTTCTATATCTTTAAAGCCAATTGTATGATTAAAGGCATTTACCCTATCTCTAAAATAGTTTCTAAGAGCCTCATCCTCGCACCATACATAGCAGCCTTTAAGTCCTCTTGTCATCAATATTCTATAAGTATTTTTTATGAGTTCATCACTGATTTTTAAAGCCTTTTCTTTGTCTGTTTTGTATAACTTCTTTATCCCGTTAAGGCTTTTATCAGTTTTTGCTCTTTTAGTAAAATCAGTTACCAGCTTGCCATTTTCGAATCTTAGATCTTGTCCAATTATTACTCCTACATAATCAAATTCAAGTCCTTGACACGTGTGAATACAACCACATTGATTTACTGATTCTTTATCTATTGCCCAAGTGGATGTATTGCTGAGATTCCACTTCATCTTAAAATCATATTCTTGAAATTCTATATCATGGTTGTTCCAATTTTCTTTTTTCTTTGTCTGCCATTCGTAGCAATAACCTGCCACTAACCTTGATTTATTGTTAATTTCATTCTTGCTTTCAATAGCTTTTCTAAGTTCACTTGGATCATCAAATACCTTAAAATCAAAGTCAAAATCAAACCCATCAAAGTTTCCTGTTTCTCCAATCTCTAAAACATCATCCAGCCATGATAAATACCCATCTGAACCATTGCATCTAAATTGAGAAGTTAACTTTAATCTTCTAGTTTTAACACCTAGCAAATTCGCATATCTTTCAATTTCTTCAACACTCCCTATATCATCCATCGTAACCCTTTGGTTATTATCAACAAATAATATAGAAACCTTAGCTGTATTTATAATTTCTTTAATTTGATTTTCACCTAAATTCTTAAACATCCCTGATTTTGCATTGAGTCTATGTGCTTCATCCACCACTAAAACATCAATCTCATTTTCCTCAGTATCTGTATAAACACCTGATCCTTTAAAAAGATTGTCTATATATTTTTTAGTATAACTACCTTTTAACTTCTCACAATAAACATTTCTAGGTGCAGCATTTTTGGTTACATACTGACAATTTAAATTCATACCGCATACTCTAACAAGAAGATTTATAGCAAGAACTGACTTACCTGTACCTGGTCCACCTTCCACTATTATTGTTTTCTTCTTATCATTTTTAATGCAATCCCTAACAGTTCGCATTATACTTTCAAAAGCAACTTTTTGGTCATCTATCATTATAAACTCTTGATTTCCATCGAGCATAAGCTTTAATGCATCTTGAAGAGACTTTGAAGGCCTTATTTTTCCACCTTCAATATAATAAATCCCCTTGCCTTGATCTGCTTTTTTTACATATTTACAAATGAATTCTCTGAGTTTAAGCACATCCCCTTTTGTATAAGCAGGAGCTTTGTGAAGCCACTCATCATAAACCTCGTCAACAAGAGGATCATTTTCTACATTCTTAATGTAGTTATGCAAATAAGCGCAAGGATGCAATCCTATACTATTCTTCTCCACAGCTTCATTATAATCGCTAATTAAACTAGCATATGACCAGGCTTGATATGATGGATGTGAGACTTTTCTCTGACTTCTGTTAATAACAGTTTTAACAATAGCCTCCTCATCCTCCACAACCTCAAGCTCACTCCACTGCTTAAGTTCAACAATTATAACATTTTCTTTATCATTCTCATCAAGCCCAGTTAAGATAAAGTCTACTCTTTTTGAAGTTGCAGGAATTCTGTACTCAATAGCAACACCACACTCATCTGGTATATCCTCAGTATTAAGAGCCTTATACATATATAACATAGAATTATCCCAAGCTCTAAACTCATTTTCTCTAGATCTACCTATTTTGTTTCTGTATTCTTTATCTATTAAAATGCTAACCTCATCATTAGTAACATGCTTCATAAAATCTTTTTTACTAGCTTGATATACAATCACTTTAATACTCTCCTTCTACAGTTCAGTATACTTTTTGCTACTTCCCTTAGCTTTCTCCACAGGATATTTCTTCTCATTCTTATCCATCTTGCTATTGATAATTTGAGCTATATCAACACCTAAGCAATCAGCCATATGTACACAATAAACCATAACATCAGCTAATTCCTCTAAAACATGCTCTCTATTATAGTTCTCTTCATCCCATAAGAAATTTTCTAGAAGCTCACCAGCCTCTATGGAAATTGCCTTTGAAAGATTTGCAGGGGTATGGAATTGATCCCAATCTCTATCTGTTCTAAACTTTCTGATTCTATTTATTGTTTCTTGCATATTCATCACTCTTTCTATGTTTTACCAATGTTTTTTCTATATTATATCATAAATTTACATAGAAATATTGGTCACTGAATCATATTACTTTTATCTAATCCATTCTCTACAAGAATAGCATAAAGAGTGCCATCTGATTTCATATCATCAATTATTTTATTTAATGCATTTAATAAGGAATTATCATTTTTCTTAACTGCTATTCCCATAATTCCTTGTAACTGCGGAGTATAGTCTTTTAATGTTCTAAATAACGGACTTTTTTCTTTTAATATATGATAGTTTATAATAATAGAATCTGCTAAACCTGCATCAATCTTTCCACTACTTATAGCATCAATTAATTCGGCTGTACTTTCAAAACTTAATACCTCACCTATTAAGTTATCTTCCTTCCATTTCTTCGCTAAAGCTTCAAATATTGTTCCTTTCTCTACTCCAACTTTTCCATTTTTCAAATCAGCTATAAAATTTACTTTTGAAAATTTAGGAACAATAACAGTTTCTGACTCTTTATACAACGGATTAGTAAATGCTGCTAGCTTTTCACTCTCAGGAGTTATAAATATTCCGCCAACTGCCATATCCATACTATCATCAGTATTAAGCTTTTGTAATAAATTTGCAAAGGTTACTTCCTTAATTTCAACTTTTGCAATTCCAAGCCGTTTTGAAATTTCATTTATGATATCAGCATCAATTCCACTCATCTTATGCGTATCAGAATCTATGAAAAAAAATGGAACTTCCTTTGGGGGTCCAGCAAAAGTCAATACTCCTTTTTCCTTCATCATTTCCAACCTATCTTTTTGCCTTGAATTATTTATTGTAACGACTCTACTATCAGCTACTGTAACAACTCCCATTATTATTCCTATGAAATCTATCATAACAATTAGTATTGATAATTTTTTCAAAATTCTCTTCATAAAAGCCTCCTTTAATTCTCAGTTACAATTATTCCACTGCACATAAAATAAAGCAGTAGTTTAATATACCTACTGCTATTTTGCTATAAAATATAAAATTTAAAACATACAAAGAGGTGAAATTTCATAGAATCTCTTCTGCTGTGAATTCCACCCAATAATTACAATGGGGCTCAATAATAAAGTTAAACATTCCTTTATAAAGCCTTGCTAAGTCACTAAGTCTACATTTTGATACAGGCGATTTAGTGGCATTATATTTCTCAGCCTGTTCTTCTGTTAAGAAAACGCTTATTGATTCATATTCTTTTCCATCCTTGCTTCTCTTAAGAGTTTGTATACCAAATTCTGAGTCTTTTTTAAAAGTTGGCATATTTCCTAAGAAAAAGATTTGTTTATTTGCCATTAATTTAGCTGCTTTTTCATTATTAATCTTATTACATACACACGCATACATAATACAAAAACTATCTACTAAATCTTTAAGTGGCTGTAAATCTTCATGGGTTATATATAAGGAAACAGATGATAATCCTTCTATAATAAGACCTTTTACATTATCATTTTGGATAACATAATCAACTGCTTTTCCTAATCTATCTGCATAATATGTTACTTTGTTTTCTTTCACATAATCACTATTTTCCGCTAACCATTTGTTTAAACTATCATTTGTTATAAATATTTGAACATTTCCATCACTTACGACACTTCTATCATATAATAAAATTGCTACGTTATTATCAATATGTTGCATTAATTGTAATTGTTCTAACTTCACATTACTTTTCATCTCTTGACCTATCCCCTTTAATTTATATTAGATAAAGTTCTTTATTCCTTTCATTTTAGAAAGTTACTTTTGTTCAACTACTGTCTTATTATCTTTTATCAGTAGAGCTTACTAGTCTCAGCATATACCACTATTTTAACACTATAAAATTTTATAACAATTTTTATGGAGTTAATTAAAGCTTAACTTTGCAATTAATTATTCTAATAATTTCCACATCTCATCTCCAACTCTACTTAATGGTTCATTAACTTTTATTCTTTCCTTAACATCATTTTTCCATATAAAGAACTCTGATAATCCACCTCTTGCTGGATATAAGTTCTTATGAATAGTTTTTATTTCACTAATAATATCCTCAGAATTGGAATATTCATTATTAATATTTTCTCTTAGTAAATTAACAACATACCTTACCTCTGATATTTGATAATCTATTTCACCCTTTCCATGTTGCTCTATTATATTAAGTAATTCACTAAATAGCTTTTCTAATTTATCTACCATATTTTTATTATCCATTGTTTCTTCCTTCTAATATTTTACTTGTCTCTTCTAGCAAGTTAGCCTCTATACATAACTCTGTAGTACTCATTTCTTCTTTCCTTTTATACTCATTTCATTTTTATGTTTTATGTACTTCCATTATAAGCCTACATACTAAAATAAGGTATACAAATTTGTATACCTTATAATTTAAGCTTTTCATTATAGCATTTTGATTATAAAGAATCTATATTGTCACCGATTTTAAAGATGTCTTTTATCCATTGGATAGGTGTTTTAAACTCTCCTAATACTGTTATTTCTTGAATTGCTTCCGCAAAATATAAATTTTGGCTATAGGTTTCATAACCAATATAAAAATTTTGAACAGCATGTCCATTCTTTAAAGCAAGTCCATTTTTGCATTTTTCTATTCTTTCATCTGAAAGTTTTTCACCCCAAAAACAATAAATTGGACGTAATATAGGATAACCATTTGCCTTTTTTTGTTTGTTAAAATAATTATCAATTATTTTATTAAGTTCTTTAGTTTCCACAAATATCTTTTCTTCATCTACAGTTTCATCTAAAATCATAAAAACATAGCCATATTTGTATTGACATAATTTTGTCTTTTCATTAATCTGTTGCAAACCTACTTCCATATTATCAACACAATATATGTCAAATTCCTTTTCTTTTAATCCTTCAATCAGTTGTGCTCGTGTAATTTTAGATGATAAGTAATGTTTTAGCTTTGATTCCTCACGGACAAAGTTAATTACCCTTTTATATAATAAATATTTACTTATACAAACATAAATAAGTACCAGTAATACTGGAATTACTGTCACCATACAACGAGCATCATTTATTTTACAACAATAATAAAGAACAATGAACAATATGCTAGATATAAGAGTTGCTATAGCAATTAATCCAAAGACTATCTTATAATAATTTTTTATAAAGAAATATTTATTCATGATTCAACTCCCTTTTGATATATTGGTTAATATTTAATAAGTTACTCCTAAACATTCTATTTTGGTGTTATAGGCATTATTTAGAACTCAAAACTTTTTAGTAAGAAAATTTTCAACTCTTCCTATATCCTTTTATGTTCCAATTTTGTTTCCTCCATTATAGCATAAATTCAGTTTTGAGTACTCATCTGCTTATCCGATAGCTAGCATCCGTAACTCTCCAACTTTTTTAAATTGAAAATTGATTAGCATCATATCATATTTGAAAGATTAGTCATTGCAGCAATTGGTTAATACCCACTTCATTATATTGACAGATGTTACAGAAAAAGCTCATAATATAAATAATGGTAATTTATCGTGAATCCTATATTATTGGGATTTAATTAAGAAAGGGGATAGAAAAATGCCTTTTGCAATGACTCATTTACATATTGCTTATAATATATTAAATAATACAGCTCAAATAAAGAACCCTTGTGATTTTATGTTAGGTGCTATAGCACCAGATTCTGTACATTTTAGAGATGAGTATACTAGTGATATGAAAAAGAAAAGCCATTTATGTGTTGGAGAGGAAAAGTGGGGTAGAACTACAAACAATCAAGAATGGTTAAAAAGTGTGCTTGATTTCTTACATAAAAATAAAAGTGTGGAAAACACTGATTTTATATATGGATATTGTTCTCACATTCTTGCTGATATACAAAACAATATAAAAATTTGGACACCATTTCTATTAGAAAACAAAGAAGATTTAGAGAATGGTCTGGGAAGTATTTATCATAAAGAATCATCTGATATGGATTATGAACTTTACCTACGAAGCCCACATCAAAAAATAATATTTGAAATGCTTGAAGATGCAACTGGTTATGATATTCCAGATGTTGTTAGAAAAGATGACATAAATAAAATGAAAGATACTATATTGAATAGCCAATATTTATCCAAGCAATCTGTAGATGTATCTTCTAATAAATATGTTACGCTTCCTTGTATGCAAGAATTTATTTCTGTAGAATCACAGTACATTAGAAATCTATTATACTATAACGATTAATAATATATTTTATTAATATTAATTTGGAATATTGTTAAGCAATAACAAGTTAGGGGGGAGGCTATAATGTATCAGTATTATAAAGGTTTGATTATTAGAGAAGGTGGAGATGGACTTAAATCTGATGTGATTAAGAAAATGTACGCTGAAGTTGGCTTGGTGTCTTCAAATCAGCCACAATGGCAAGATGAAAAGTACGAAATCTGCTTTAAAAATTCATCCTGGGTTTTCACTGTATGGGATAATGAAGACATGATAGCGATGGTACGAGTTGTATCAGATAAAGTTATGACTGCAACTATTCAAGATCTTGCTGTTAAGGAGGCATATAGAGGAAGAGGGATCGGTAAAAAATTAGTAAGCTTATGCCTACAAAAGTTACCTCATGGAAACTGGTGGGTACATACAACTCCTGAAAATTATGATTTCTATAAAAAATGTGGATTTGAGCTTTCTCAAATATCTGAAAGTTCAACACTAACATATATGGGGTTCACAAAGGCAAGATTAGAAGGACATAGATAATCTGGACTAATGTGCATTGATTGGAGAGGAAAATGAAAAAAATTCTAAAAGAAAATTTAATAATTAGGAATTCTTTTAAACTACCATTTTTAGGTGGTGAAATATGGAGTGAAGAACTCGACGGATTGAACATATACACAGATGTTGTAATAGATAAATTCTTGAGAGATATGGTAACTATCAGAAAGCCGTCTTCTCCAACCTTAATAGCAATCCATCTCAATGAAACATTAGTAGAAGAACGTCTTGTTAATATTATTGTTACAGAACTAAAAAAAGCAGATAACTCAATTCAAAAAGTAGTTTTTGTTGGACTTAATCGTACTTCTCAAAAACTAATGAAATCTTCAATAGAAATAGTAGGTGTTTCTTTCGCATATGCTTTCAGTAACGATTATGAGAACGCAAAAGAATGGTTAGTAAATAAACAGAGATGACATTATAGATATCACCCAGCTAAAAATGAGAATATTTTTTAGTTATAATAGATTCACTTTTTTATTCTACTGTTAAGCAATAATAAGTTATGGGGAGGAACTAAAATGAATACAGAAAATTTTACTGGCAAGGCCGAAGCCTATGCCAAAGGAAGACCTGGCTATCCCCAGGAAGCTATAGAAACAATCTTCAAACTTGCACCATCAGACGCGGTATTCGCAGATATTGGTGCAGGGACTGGAAAATTCACGGTGAAATTAGCAGAACGTGGCTACTCTGTGTTTGCTGTTGAACCAAATGCGGATATGCGAGGACAGCTTGCCATTACGCTTGCCCCTTTTACAAATGCTAAGATTATGGATGGCACTGCCGAAGCCACAACAATCCCCGATCACAGCATTGATATTCTCACCGTGGCCCACGCACTACACTGGTTGAATCTGGATGCATTCCGTGAAGAATGCCACCGTATCGTCAAGCCAGATGGATTGGTCATTGTTATTTATAACCATGTACCCGGTGAAGAGATGACAGACCTTTACAAACAAACCGTCGATACGTTTTTCACAAAGCCGATGACATGGGAATTCCCGAACCCAATTGATTATACAAGAGATAACTGGCTTGCTTACATCGCATCACAGGACGGCAATCCAACACCCACTGACCCAGGATATAACGCACATATTTCTGCAATAAATGCTGCGTTTGACCGTGATAGTATGGATGGTCTGTTACACTGTGATAGATTAACAAAAGTATATTGCGAAAGAATAGAATAAAAATTAAAAATCATAACATTTGCTGAAAGTTTTAAAGGCACAAAACCTTCTAAACCCCCAAGAAAATCTCGTGGAAAAAGAGGTGAAAAAATGTATATATTCTTGATAATAATAAGTCTTATTACGCCATTAGCACTGCTTATAGTTGGGCTTGTTTTTCATAAACACTACCCTAACGAATATAAACCTTTTGTTGGCTATAGGACAACCAGAGCTAAAAAAAGTAAAGAAGCATGGAATGAAGCAAATAGTTACTCTACTAAGTTACTAATTAAATATTCATCAATTATATTAGTAATAACTATACTCACAATTGTTTTAGTGGGCAAGCCTTGTGATATTATGGGTATTATCAGTATCCTTTCAACGCTCTTAGGTTTAATAGACATCATTATAGTATATGTATTGACAGAAAAACACCTTAAAAATATGTTTGGTGATTAAAGGAAGCAACTAATGGTGCTTCCCTTAAAATTTATATACATATCATCACTATTATAAAACAGAGCTAAATACCAGAGCCTTTCCGTAGTTAACCTTAATTGTTAAACTCAATTATGAATTTTTTATCAATCCCACAGCTACTCCAATGATGCTGAACTGTCCTTCATCCAGCATAAAAGGTTCATATGCATCATTTTCTGGCATAAGAAGGATCTTTCCACCCATGGTTTTATAGGTTTTCAAAGTGCAGTTATCTTCAATATCTACAGCCACTATGTCGCCTATATTAGCTGCCTTTTGTTTCTTTATAACTACATAATCCCCATCATTTATATTCTTATTTATCATGGAGTCTCCTTTTATCTTTAGAATAAAGTCATCTTCAGAATTATCAAGCCATGCTTGGAGGTAGATACTTTGAGCAACATCTGAAATAAAAAATCCCAACCAATTATAAAATTGATCAGGATTTCTATATTACACCTACAGGAAAATAATTTTTTATTTACCTTTACTAAGCTCTATGATTCTCTTTTCTGCAAGTCCAGTAGCCTTACTAATCTTATTAATTTCCACTCCTAGCTCTAATAAGTTTTTTGAAGTTTTAATTTTTTCTTGTTTTATAAGTTCTTCTTCACTTTTCCTGATTTCTTTCTGGGTTTCCTTTCTGACTTTTTCCTTCATTCCGCTTATCATAAATGCATTATTGGCAATCATGTTTCCTCAGCCTTATTTTACATATCTCTTCTACTTTCAATTCTGTCAATTTACTAATATCCTCATCACTCATTCCTAATTTCATTTCATTTTTGACAATTTAAATCCTATCTTCCTTTCTAACTTTTTCCACAAATCCCCTTATCATAAACTGCATTATTAGCTACCATATTTTCAACCCCTTCTAGCCATCTTGAAAAATAACATAATTTTAATAATTATTATTCAAAAATTACTCTCATAGAAATTAAATTCTATTCTTTCATATAATGTTCAATTTGATTCCACAAGCTTCCTTTCCTTTTTGCATTAACAATATCTGGTGAAAAGAAAGGCGGTGTAGGTTTAAATGCCTTATCCATTTTCTGAAGTCCATATTCCTTAATTTGAAAATCTCGTAATGCTTTTATGTTAATTTCATCAATTAATGCTGTACTATTTACTCCACCCTTTATTTTTACTATATCTTTATTTTCTGTTTTCGAAGGTTTTATTAGTCTACTGTCACCATAATCGGAAGTATTGACTTGTATACAATAACAATGCAAGTCTCTATTTAGCGACTCAATTATACTACTGTAATAATTAATATCATGATTCCATTCAATTGTTACAACTAAATCAGCAATTGATTGAAATAGAGCTCTTCTTTTTATTGACGCAACTTCAAAACAACAATATACTGGAAACCATAAATTATTCCAAACAAATAACTCATGATTCCTTCCTTCAGCACAGTCAAACCTATATCCCTCAATTGTAAATTTTTCATCTGGCGAATAAACTACTTTACTATGCATATTTAAATAGGCATATTTACAATCCTCATATATAAACGGTAAAATAGTAGCAGTAAAATTATAAACTAAAGTACCACTAACAATATGTTCAACTCCTGTAATAATAGCCATCTGTGTCTTAGCACTTATAGACATCACTATAGGGAGCCACTCAATTGGCAAATATGACTCTGGTAATACTAAAATATCAGCATTATTCTTTATTGCTTCCTTAACAACTGCAGCAAGATTTTTATATCGTTCACGACTTCGACAAGGACTGTTTGTTAAAACATCAATAAAATTCTTCTCATCCAATTTTACATTTGCTAAAGCAACTTTTATTTTTTCTTTTTGTTTATTAATACTTTTCCCAACTTTAATCGCAAACAAATCATAATCCTTTGTTTCTATAATTTCTTTAACATCAATTTCATCTATGTAATTTTTACTTTTGCTTTTTTGTGCTTTAAAGTTTAATCTATTATAATTATAATTAATAATTGCTAAAAGTTCCTCTGGGTTTCGTAACTTTTCATTATTTTTTATATCATAAAAAATAGCACTTAATTGCAATTCTTGTGGTGAAATTATATAAGGATAATAGTAATAATTAATGTTTTTAAATTCAAATTCACCTATATACTTCATAAACTCTTCAAGAACTGTAAGATTCAATTTAATTTTATCAGTAAACATTTTAAAATTATTACTTTCAATAATTATATCAATTAATGCTGGTATTGCATTATTATCTAACATACGTGTTACAAGAAAATTTTGACGTTGTTTTAAAACTTCCTTATAGCTAAATTTACTTGCAGCATCAGATATCTCTCTTGTATTATTCTTTATAACTAACTTATAAATACTCTCTATACATTGCTTAGCATTCTCCCCCCAATTTAATGATAAACCTCTACATAGTCCAGCATATAAAATTTTCACTAAACTTGTTTCCATTTTCATAGTACATTCAAAATATGTGTAATTTAAGTTTGATATGCTTTTAACTATTAACCCTATAAAATCAATGAGAACATCAAATTTATTGTTAATAGCTAATATTTCTACAATTTTTTCCCAAACCAAATAATTCTCAATTACTACTCTGCCGTTAAATATCCTGAGAATATCATTAATGAACATTAATTCTTTTTTATCATTAATTAATCCCCCAACTCTTAAATATTTGCCTAAAAACTTTGATAACTCATATTTATCAATTGAAACTCCTTTTATTCCAGATAATTTATTTATTGAATCTGAGTATTGCAGTCCGAATATTTCACTATAATCTCCTGATTCCAATATATTATCATCTTCTGGCATGTACCTAAATTCGCTTTTATTTAGTGCTATTGCTTTTTTAAATTTTGTTATTAAAGCATCTGAAAAATTATGTCTGAAGTAAAATACATTTACCTTATTATTTTGTACTTCTACTCTTCCCTTAGAATTACCTAGAAAAGTACTATTAACATAATATATCTTCTTATTTTCATCATTTTTTAATAAATAAGCATTTCTAGGGCATTTACTACTTTTATCTGCGTTACATTTACATAAGAAGTATTCTATTATTTCTGTTTTATTTATAGTGTTGGTATTCACCAAATCAAATAATCCACTATTTTTTTCAACCTTATCAACTATAATTATGTCGTCAACATATCTTCCATAATATAAAGGATTCCATCTCTCTATAACTGCTGAATCAAATTTTCTTAAGTATTCATTAGATAAAATATTTGATGGTAGAAAACCTATTGGTAAAAATACACGCTCTTCAAATTCCTTTTTAAATAAAGAACTATATTTCTTTAATACCTTGTAAACAAATTTATTTATTCTCTTTATAATATTTATTTTCACTATTTCTCCACCTATATCTGGTTGCTTCATATATATAGATAGATATTCATCGAAATTTTCTTCTTCAAAATGCACTGAATAAAAAAACCTTCTAAAATCCATAGTTAATATAATTACATCTTTCGAAAGTTTCAAGTGTTCTTGAGCTTTTTCAAGACCATAATCTCTCCAACTTTCATATTGGGTAAAATAAGGTTTAAATAATGTATTAGTAAAGTTTGCTTCTCCTGTATCTTCAGAAATTAATTTTTCACTTAATCGATTTCCATATGAACATTTATATACATTAGAATCTATAAGTTTCCCAATATATAATATCCATAAGACTCCTAATAAATGCCCCTCTACATCCATATCAATAAAATACTGATTTTCTGCAATTTGAATTTGGGTGATTAAATCATTTATGATAATTGAATCTTCATTAGATTTTATCTTTTTCGGTAATGTTAATGCATTTATTGATAATAATAACTTTTGTTCATAATCATTCCATTCCTTATCGTTTCCATTAAGAATCTTTGATATTTTTCTAAATTTTAGTTCTATATTTTCTATTCCTATAGATTCATATTCAGCAATACTATTTCTCAATATCACTTGTGTTTTATCATAATATACACTTGCTTTCAGTTTTTTATATGCTCTTTTTATTTGTTCTTCAAATCCCATAACTTTCCTCTCCTAATCATGTTCTATATACTATTCAATGTTTTCCTCTTCTGTATCTATCCCTGAACCTTCTCATAATCACCTTCGGCATATTAATATTTAAATGTCTACTAAAAATTCAGGTACATCCCTATCATTAATGGCATCCTTATTGAAATAACTGTGTAAACACTTAATGTATACACTATTACTTATAATCATGGCTTGTACATTTCTATATAATCCACTATGTAATTCTAATATAATTTCATGATGTAAACTCTTAGTAAAGTACAATATTTTAACTATAATTAAATGTACTATTGTCAATTGGATATTTAAATTTAACTGAATCATGTTCTAAGAATTCTAATAACTTTACTCCAATAATTCTAGCTGCATAATAAGCAATTATAGCATCATCTGCCATAAATAATCTTTCTCTACTATTATCTTGATTTACTTCATGTTTAGATTTATTATATATTTTTACGAATAGAAAAAGATTCTTTATTATAAAATCAGGTATTGTATTTATTTCTTCAAGTCTCTTTGTTGCATTACCAAGAGTAGAATTCATATGTCGGATATTTCCAAAATGTTTGGATTGTTTTAATGCTAATCTCACCACTGATTCCAAATGTAATCCGCAATTTAATACAATATACTTTGAATGCAAATGAATCCCAGTTATATCTATTTCTGAACGTGCATATTGTAATGGTCTAAATAGCTCTCTATATTCCCCACCTGAAAATGGATTCTTTATAGGATCACAGGGCATACAGTAGCCTCCAATCCCACCTATTGTTTGATCTAGTTTCCATAGATTCTTTGTTGAGTAATTATAGATATTTTCATTGATTTCATCCAATATTTTTTGAATATCACTCTTTTGTTTGTCTGAAAATACAGAATCATAAAGTTTAGTGCTTTCTGGTAAAGCCGATTTCATATTATCCCTCATTTACACTTTAATCTATATATTACACTCTTAAACTCTTGATGTAAAAATTACATTCTTAACCTATAAACCTGCTTTATCAAACTAAAAATATATTCTAATTCTTCATCATCTGAAATTTGAATTTCATAATCCCCATTTCCCCAATGCCCTGTATTGGACATATCCTTAGCAATATTCTTAGAATCATTTATAGTTCCTTTCTTTGTGTTCAACCAAATCTTTAATGCTTTCTTTTGTAAGTGAATATCTACCATAATTTTATTTTTATATAGAAATCCCATTTCATACTTTTTAGCTTTTATAGTTATTCCATCATTTAATGAAAGAATAAATTCTTTAATCCTACTGTACAAATCTATCATTTCTTCTGATGAATTTTTAAAATGATCCTCTTCTGTATATACCATAACTTCTTTATTAACAACTTCAGCCTGCTCATTTGAACTAACTATAGTTTTTATTGATTCAGATGTTTTAGATTGTTTTATTGCATTAAAATAGACAATATTGTTAGAAAATTTCTTAACTTCCCACAATTCAAAAGGCAAATCCTTAAAGTTAATTGATTCCTTTTGATAATTATTAAATGAAGGTGATACAAAAATTACTCTTGATTGAGACCAATCAACATCATCTCTTTTTAAGCTTCCATTGCAACTTTCATTATATTCAAGTATAAACTCTGCCTTATTATTTAATAACAATGATAAATAAGCATATCCTTGATCTATGACACTAAAACTACTTGTATTTTTATATTCAATTATTACAAAAGCTTTACTACTTTCATCAAATGCTAAAGTATCAAATCTAAAGTTATTAAATGAAAATTCCCTTTTTACAAACTTTAGTGCAAATATTTTTTCTAAATTACTTTCACACAACTTATGAATCTCTATTTCCTTTTTAAATGGAACTTCTTTTATTTCTTCTAATTCATCTTGATTAATATTGTATAAAAACATAATCATTCCCCTATCTACTTAGCAATGTTTTCTATATGCTTATATTCCTACTATTTCTAAATTCAAAAATCAGCTTTTC
The DNA here is from genome assembly GCF_024345225.1 of Clostridium sp. TW13. Classification (NCBI taxonomy): domain Bacteria; kingdom Bacillati; phylum Bacillota; class Clostridia; order Eubacteriales; family Clostridiaceae; genus Inconstantimicrobium; species Inconstantimicrobium mannanitabidum. The sequence goes on along the minus strand of NZ_BROD01000001.1, from coordinate 1,268,646 downwards.
AAAATTAATTATCGCTTTACTAAAAATCACACTCATCAATGGTATTAGTCAACTCAGCCCATCTAGCAGCCAATAACTTTGCATATGCTAAATCTGATAATCCATAGAAGCCTAAAGAATAGCCATCATTTACTTCAATTAATAAAGTCTCCCCTTTATCTGTTAATCCGAAATCTATGGCATATGCTTTAGGTGCAGATTTGAATTCAGATACTGCATTTTCTACTATTGTAGAATTCAAATTTGCTCTCCAATCCCCTTTGTATCTACGAACATCTATTATCTTTCCATATCGAACAAAGCATCTCCATTCTGCAACGAAATTTACAACTTCTGAGCATAGTATTTCAGTATCTTCATTATAAGTTCCACAACCAATTAAATCTTTAGTACTTCTAACTACAACTCCAGTAAACTTTTTATCCTCAATAGGCTTAATAAATACGTTCCAATTTTCTGGATTATTGGCTATGGAACTTAATTTAGTCTTCCATATTTTCCTTCCTAAATAGCTTTTTAATTCCTCTGGATAATCTATTTCAGGTGCTATAATATTAAATCTACTCAATGCTGTTCTTACATCATCAACATAACCAACTACTATATCTTCTTTTTGGCTATCACGTAAATCTTCTATGTTTTGAAAAAACTTTATTTCAAATCCCATTTGCTTGAATCCGCTAAATGCTTCATAAAAATTGTGATTTGAAATTTCATTATCAAAACCTTTTCTTATAAATACTTTCATAAAGACTCCCTGCCCCTCATTAAATTTTTAAACTAACCTATCCATCACTCTAAAGCCCTGATTCTTAGCAATTCCATAAACAGGCCCAATCTCTTGTTTTAGTCTTTTTATAAATTCCTCTTCCTGTCTTTGCTCCTTAAACTTCCTTGCATTTTCAACTCTTAATATATCTCTATATTCCTCCACTGAGTTTCTTGCATTTGTATCTACTACAAAGCAGAAAGCTTCATATTGCAGCTCACAGAACTTGTCTATATAGGTATCATAATCAAGCAAATTATCACTCTTTTTGCTATTGATGTTTTTAAAGGTTGGAGTCAAATTCCACATTTGATCATGAAGTACAAAGCTCCAAGGAATGAAGTGATCAAGGCTTAAAACTCCATATTCATCATAATTATCACTGGTAAAATCTAAGCCAGTATAAAGATCAACTATATGCTTTTGCTCTATGATCTTCTTCCATATCTTAGTTTGCTCCTTTAACTCTCTAGTTTTAGGTGCTTCTAATTTCATTGCTATCCCTGGAACATTTGGATTACGCTTTTGAAGAAAACATACAAGCTTATAGTATGTCCATCCTTGAAGTATCTTATAGTTGTATTTCAAGTAATCACACCATTTATCTCTTACTCTTATACACTTCTCATCTTTTTCATTATTATATATTTCATAAACACAGCTGTTATCTTCCTTTGAAAATTCCTCTATCATCTTTTCAACCTTTTTCTTTCCTCTTAACTTGTCTTCAAAAAATGGAGAAAGAAATCTATAAGGAACGTTTAAAGTTAAATCTCTAATCATTTTATTCAACGTCTTATCTTCACTTTTATATATAAAATCTAAAAGCTTATGTGAATCATAGTTACTTGGTAGATTAAAAGTCTCTGAAATATACTCAGCCACCTTTGCCAAGTTATCACAATATCCAAAACTAAGCTTAAACTTCAAAAGTGGATACCATGCATACACTATCATTTTACAAATCAACCTTCTAAATTCTATTTCTTTATGCCCAATAGAAACCTCATCCAATAAGGATAATAACCAATATAATTTATAGCTTGCCACTACTTTATCATCTCTTAATACTCTAGAGAAAACTGCATAATCAACTTCTGCACTATAAGGAACCTCTGCTATTTCCTTTGGCAATATTATATTCTGTTGAGGAACATATATTTTGTCCATTTAAATCCCACCTAAAATGCTTTTTTCATATATATTGCATCTCAATTTATATCATAAATTTTTCTTAACAATTTCAATAATGTCTTGCCCATACTTTTCACATTTAACAGGTCCAAAGCCATTAACTAATTTAAGTTCTTCTATGGTTTTAGGCTTTGCTGTAACTAAAGCTTCCAATTGTAAATTGTTGTACACAAAATAAGGTTTATTGTTTTCTTCCTTACTTTTATTATAACGATATTGCTTTAATTCTTTATAAAGTTCACTTTCCTCTATTTTCTCACTTTTCGCTACTTTTTCTCGAGAATCTATTTTCACTAATTTTTCTACGATCTTTATTTTTCCTACTTCTTCTACATCCTCTACTAACTCTGTTTCTTTAACAATTTCTTTATTTTCTATGGCAGCTTTCTGCTCCGAACAATCATCTTTTAAATCCATGTTTTTATCATCATAACTAGTAAGGGAAAATCCATACTTTCTTTCATAATTAACTGTATATGTTCCATTGTATTTCAATAAATCATTTGCTATCCCATACATAGTTTCTTCTGGAAACCAGTTTCCATCCTTATTTGCTTCATGCAATTCTTTAAGCTTATTTATCAACTGATCATGCTTTATTATATGTTTCTTTATATCTTTACTGGCGTATTTGCTATTGATTACAGCTTTGGGATTTGCCACAGTTACAATATGTTTTATTAATTTACAGCCTTTCTTATTAAAGCTTTTTTCTTTCATAAGAATATCTTCAAGTAAAGCTACATGCCTCTCATTTTGAACAATAGGGCTGTACATGCCTTCTTTCTTATACACTTTCCCACTTGGTCCTTTAAAATACCTTACAAAATCTCCATCACTTGATATAGAAATATCTCCAACTAAATTTTTGCACTCAATTACTAAAATAAATCTTTGAGCTATTACCACAAAATCAATTTGTGCCTGAAGATCATTATACTCAAGAAATAAATCATGTAATATTAATATTGGCATATGACTGCTTTTTAGCTCATAAGCCACATTTCTTTCTCCAACCATTCCATAAGAAAGTAATTTAATATCTTGTTCTATTTGTTTTTTTGCTTCCTCTGGTGCTATTCTTAAAAGTTCTTTCAACTCACTAAATTGCTTATTATCTTCATTAAACTCTTTAATAAAAACAGGCTCTCTTAATGTAGATGGTTTATTGGTTATTACTTCTTTCAATGTTTCAAAAAATCCCATATTCTCTTACCCCTTAAAAACACTTTAATTTATTAACTCTATATTCAAAATAAATTTAATTTCTCATTCAGTAAATCATGCCTCTAATGTTAAATAAACTTTATAGCACCTATATTTTAACATGAAAAGAGAACTTATCCCATACAAACTACTAATAATACAAATTTTTCTTTACAAAAGTTTCATCTAAACCTTTCTTCACTAACTTCTCTTTTAGAATTCTAGCATCCTATGTATTCTAATGCCAAATATTGCAATCAGTGTTTGCTTTCTGTATAATGTAATAAAATTACAATGAGTCAAATTAAATTATTATTTATTAAGAATATGCAGGATGTAAAAATGATAAATATAGATAATCTCTTAAGCTTTGTTAAACCTTACTATGAGAATAAAGACATTATGCACAATTTATCTCACATAGAAAGAGTTCTTAAATATGTTGATAAATTATTAGAAGCTGGCAGATATCAAGTAGATAAAGATATTTTAACCTATGCTGCCTATTTTCATGGTTTTATTTACAATAGTGAAGAAAGTATAGTTGAATGGTTAAAGATGCAGCAAGTTCATAATGATATAATAGGAAAAATCATAACTGTTGCATGGGAATCGCAGAAAGATGAAGAGGCAGTAACACTTGAAGGCAAAATTCTTCATGATGCACATATGATTGAAGGAGGCAAAACCTATTTAATTGTAAAGTCTTTAATAACTGGCTCTGTTAGAGGACAAACTTTAGAGCAAACTATAAAGTATATAGAAGATAATGTATTGGATAAAAGAGTTTGTTATTTACCAGAAGCACAGGATATTTATAGACAGCAGCAGCAATTTGCAAAGAGTTTTATATCTGACCTTAAAGAAGGTTTATATTAGTAATCTTATTAGAATTTTGTTTTAACAAAACTAAGAAAGGATATTGAAATGAGTTATAAAAGTTTTAAACTTCAAAGAGACCTTACTTCAACACTAAATTATCTTGTCTATTTGCCCAAAAGTTATAGCCCAAACATTAAAATGCCCTTAATTCTTTCCTTGCATGGTTCAGGTGAACGTGGGAATAATATTGAAAATGTAACAAGGTGGGGTATACATAAGATTTTAAGAGAGAACGATGATTTTCCCTTTATTGTAGTGTCTCCACAATGCCCTGAGGGTGAGATCTGGGAAATGCAGTTTAATGCGCTAAAAGATCTATTGAATAAAATAAAAAATGATTATAACATTGATGATGAAAGAATATACTTGACTGGATATAGCCTTGGTGGATATGGTACATGGAATTTTGCTATACTCAACCCAGAAACATTTGCTGCAATAATTCCTATAAGTGGCGGAGCAATATCTCCAAAGAAAGCTCTGCATTTAAAAGGACTTCCTATTTGGGTTGCTCATGGAGATAGTGATACAGTTGTTCCATTTGAGGAATCCAAAAGAATTGTGGAAAGCTTAAAAGAACATAACCCAAACATCATCTTTAAAGTTTATGAAGACAAAGGACATGAAGTCTGTACCTCAGCATATGAAGAACCAGAGCTTTTTCAATGGTTTCTAAAACAAAAAAAGCATAATAAGTCATAGCATATTAGAGAGAAAGATTATGTGCAGTATTCAAAAAGCCTACTGCAAAGAAGGTCAACATGACTTTCCATGCAATAGGCTATATTTTCAGCATTTCTTCAGAGCTTAGTCAAGTATTAATATTACTTAACTCAGTTACCCTTAGCTTCAACAATCTGTGGTCTTAGCAATCTTAGCTCTGTTTCTTCAATATCATCGACCTCTACCTCAAATCTCCATGGATTGCTATAATTAAAAAGGTATAGGAAGCTTTGCTTTTCATCTAAACCTAACTCTCCTATTTTAGCTTCATCAACATGTGGACCTTCATCATCATATGGAGAAGTAAATTTATTTTTTGACCAAGCCACCCCATCCATAAAGAAAGAATACATATTATCATTATCCAAACTAAATGCTTCTTGAATATAGTTATGTAAATCTAGTAGTGTATGATTCCCATTAAATCTTATTTTTGCCCACATGTTTTTATTTAGAGATACCTTAAATGTGTAAATTCCATTCTTAAGTTCAACAGCTTTTCTTGGTAAAGTTTTATTCAATTCCCCATCCTTAAATAATTTCTTGAATGGTACATAGAACTCCTCAATAAATTCTACGTTCCACTCCCCTAGCTCTCTTAGATATGGGAGATTCCAGTTTTCTATATTTCTCCTTTGATCTAATATCTTTAATATTTCTAAGCCCATTGTGATTACTTTAATTTCTCCTAACAAGAATACTCTTTCATTTTTTTCTTTTCCTTCAAGCTCATTTTCCTTTACATCAATCAAACCAAAATAAGATAAATATAATATTATAGTACTAAGTGGAATTAGATTTTTATCCACATGCATATTTTGATTTACTGGTGATACAGAAAGATTTTCTACAATTCTCATTGTATAATTTACATCTATAAAATCATGAGTTTGATATCTTATTTTTTCAAAATCACAATCCACCCATAGTATTTCTATTAGGGTAATATATTTTTCAACTTCACTTAAATCATTAAAGAGCTTTAACCTATCAGTAGCCTTTAGAATTATTTTTCCACCATTTATACTTTTCCTTACAAACAATCTACCACTCACTGATAAATTGTGAAACAGATGAATAAGTGGATATGCTACCTGTGTACTTGTAGGCTTTATACCCTCCTGTTTTATTTCCATAACTTCATTAATTTCAAATAAAAACTTTGGTGAAATAAAATTATTTGTTTTCCCCACAGTAACTTCATTAAAAGCTAAGTATTCTATAAAACTATTGAAATCTTTTAAAAAACTTTTCATTCTCTTATCTAACTCAAACTTTTTCATTTTCATCCCCACATTCACTATGTAAATTAAAAATATTATTCACCATTGTAATTTTTTCCTTTTTAACACGAAATAACCTTACATTTTTATCTTAATAGAAAATCATTCAAAATACAAACTTTTTCCTCAAAATGCTGATTTTTACTATAAATATTTATATATTTTTCTATAAACATAGGTTTATATTTTTATTTTTTTATGTTTTTCTATGTAAATATATTTATAGCCACGTATATATAAATTGAGAGAAAAATAATTCTGTGCTAAGAATCATAGAATTACAATAATTATAGGAGGCTTGTAAATGGATATGTATGCAAAAAAATCAAGAAAAAAAAGAAAAGAAGAAGAGGATATTATGGTAATTAATTGCTATGATGAGGAAGAAGAATGTTGCCACTTTGATAATGATGAGTGCACACCAAAAGGCAAAGTCTTGCAATCTTTTTGCTTTGATGATAATAGTGCTTCTACTGATATTTCTAAGGACACTTCCTTTCCTATGAATCTTTCATCAGATATAAATACTACTAACAACACAACCATAATAGATGATACGAAAATTGAAGACCACAGAGTTGGAAAAGCTAACCCTAATGGCAAAACTCCTGCTGTTGATGGAGAGGCTTTTGATATGCTGAGATCTTATAGCTTGAGACCTTCCACTGTCAGAATCTTAAGCAAAATCAAAGCAATTCATAAAGACGATAATGTTTATTTAAACACCATTGTTGATGAAGCTATTCGCCATTACTATGAACACCTTAAAAATGTGGATGAGTAAAATTATATACTCCTCCGCAAATATTTAATTCACAATAGCTCTGTATATCTTTATATAAATTATTATCTTCAACTAACTCAATTATAACATCAAAGCAAAGTATTTTTAATCAAAAAATTTAGCATTGTAAATCATTTGCAATAATTTTATTAAATGATGTATAATTAAATACGAACATAGTTTCTATTATAATAGGAGGTTTCGTTATGAAAATAAACAAGTGTATAAAAGAGTCCTTTTCAGTTATAGGTAAAGAAGGTTCCACAAATGACGGTGAAGGGTTTATTCAAAAATTATGGGCTGACGCTAATTCTAATTTTGCAGAAGTGGCACCACTAGCAAAGAAAGATGAGAAGGGAATTCTTCTTGGAATATGGGGTGCAATGTCTGATCTATCCCATTCCTTTAATCCTTGGGAAGATAATTTTACAAAAGGACTTTACCTTGCAGGAGTTGAAGTTATGAATGATGCTCAAGCACCACAAGGTTGGGTGAAATGGACGATTCCATCCTATGAATACATTTATGTCAAAAATGAAAATCAAAATACATTTGCTGAAGTTATAGAATATTTAAAAGAAAACAATATAGAACTTGCTGGTGCAGCTCATGATTATAATTGTCCTGAAGATGGACAAGGATATATCTTTTTCCCAATACGAAGGATCTAAGTATACAAAGCAAAAATATAGTGAGCTTTAATTAAAGCTCACTAATTAATTATTTAATTTTCTTTATTACTGGCTCTTTTAGTCATTTTCACAAGTAATCTTCCAACTTTCTTATTTTAGTTATTTTAATTTTTCTTCCCACAAAGCTTCATCTCTAAAGCCTACAAGTACAAAATCCTCTCCAACTACTATTGGACGTTTCACTAACATTCCATTTGTAGCTAAAAGCTTAACTTGCTCTTCTTCTGAAAGTGTTTTAAGCTGCTGACTTAAATTCATTTCCTTATACAAAATTCCACTAGTGTTGAAAAACTTTTTAATTGGAAGTCCGCTTCTCTTTATCCACTCTTGAAGTTCTTCCTCTGTTGGATTGTTCTCTACTATATGTCTATCCTCATAATTGACTCCATTATCATCTAACCATTTTTTTGCACGCTTGCAAGTTGTGCATTTTGGGTATTCTACAAATAAATAAGACATTATAATCATCTCTCTTTCTTAAAATAATCTTTTTATAATTATAATTCTTTTTTATAGTCGCTTTCAATAGTAAATAATAAATATTTTTAATTAATATTTATTATTATTTATCATTAACATCTATACTTATTTCATCAATATATTCTTTGGCTTCTTTCAAACCAATTCCAGTAAGCATTCTATATGTTTTTATAGCTTGAATCTTCTTTCCTTCTGAAATAAGAGTTAATAACTCATCTTTTACTTCTTTTGTTATTATATCTGGTACTCCAACTTTCTTAGCAATCTTGTCCAAAGTTATTTTCATACGCATCATATCATTTCTTAATTGACTTATAATGCTCACTAAAATTATTAGTATAGATACCCCTATAATTATCATCATTACATTACTATTCATATTCTAAGTTACCTCTGTACTTTCTATTGTTTTATATTTTCTAAATAAAGTCTTTCGTATTTGTTCCAAATGATCACTCCACCAAAAGCACCAAATGGTACTTCAAAAAGAATTAACATAATAATAAATCCAACACTTATAATTATATTACATTTTTCCAGGTGTTCCTCGTAAGGGAGTAATATTATAACTTTCTAACAACAAATTCAAGAGCTCTTTTCTCATTACCATATCTCATAATGCTTTTTTCCTCACAAACTTCAATGATAAAATCTCTAAAGTAGTAACCTATATCTTCCTCACCAAAAAATCTCTTATATCCAGCCTTAGTCAAATAGAAATTCTTTTCTATTTCCTCCTCACTTCCAGCTCCATAATTCATGTCATTTATAGAATTAACTCTTCCAATTAAATGTCCACCAGGTTTTAAAACTCTTTTTATTTCTTTGATTATATTCTTAGTTGTTTCTTCACTAAAATAATGAAGAGATAACTCTGCTATTATTACTTCTATGCTTTCCTCTTCAAAAGGTAACGTTTTTGAAATATCCATTTGAATTGTTTTTACTTGTGGAAGAAAATTATTAACTATATTTATTGCTTCTTCTGAATTATCACATGCGATAACCTTATACCCTCTCTCTGTTAAATACAAGCTACTTCCCCCAGCTCCACAGCCCAAATCAATTATAGGTTGCTCTTTTGATTTGTCTAAAATATCTTTATATCTATCAAGCCATAAATCATAAACTGGTTTCTTTTCTTTTATAGATGAATATATTGCGTTCCAATTTTCCTTATTCTCTTTCATACCTATTTACCCCCACTTGTCCGTTTCCTTTTCTATATTATACCAATTACTATTTTAATTATATACGCTTCACTTACAAAATTAAAGTCAGTATCAAAGACTGTCGTCAAGTTTATCCCACATTATTTTTCACTTCCACTTTTTATCAAGTGAAACTTGATTCAGGTGTGGTGTATCCCATCTGAATCTTAGTTGAACTTACACCCTCAAGGGGTACCTCGTCCAAGAGTGTGCAGCCGTTATCTCCAACTTAAGCAAATAAGTGAAAGTCCAAATCTATGATTTGGTTACTTGAACTTAGTTAACTATGAATTAGTTAACTTCATTAAAATAGATTTAGTGTGAATCGGTTAAGCAGACATATCAAATCTATGATTTGATGATGGTCGCTTACTCTGTGAGCACTCATCTGACTTTAGGAAGAGGAGTTTCATATAAGGTTGGAGTGTTACGGATGCTAGCTATCGGATAAATAACATTGACATGTGGAAAAATAACACATATAATGAAATTGAATTTGAATTCAATTTCATTGTTAGGAGAATTATTATGAAAGATACGTGTACAAATAAATTAGAAAATAAGAAACTTTTAAAGAAAAAAGCTATCCTTGATGCAGCAGCAAAGGTTTTTGCTGAGAAGGGATACCTTGATACATCCATAAAGAATATTACTGATGAAGCATCTATATCTGTAGGTTCTTTCTACTCTTACTTCACTACTAAAGAAGAAGTGTTAGAACAAATTTATATAGAGATTTTAGATATGACTTTAAAGCTTGCTTCAGATGCTTCTATGAATCCAGATGATAGCAATGCAAAAAAATTCACCTTGTCTATGACCTCTGCAGTTTGGACTTATGTGAAAAATAAAGAACTATCAAAAGTACTCTTAGTAAAATCAATGGGAATCAACGAACTATTTGAGAAGAAACGATGGGAAGTTCTAGACAAAACAAATGCTTTTCTACGAAAGATATTACTACATTTAAAAGAGTGTGATTCTGCTAATATACAGGATGTTGATGTAACTTCAGTTTTGCTTACTCAAAGTATTTTTGGCGTTATAACCTACTGGATTGACGAAAAACTTACAAGTGATTTGAAGGATACAATTTTCACCTTATGTACTTATCATCTTAGAGCTATGAACATTGACTTTAAAGATGAAGAAATAACTCAATGCATCAATGAAGTGCTTACATCAGATTATGAAAAATTTCTTAAGTAAAAAATAAATTTATAGGAGATGTTATTATGAAAGAGTATAGATTAAAAGAAATTTACGGTGATTTTTACGAAAATGAAGGAAAACCTCTAGTTGTTCTTATAGGTGGAAGTAGACCTGGTCTTCCAGCACCTTTAAGTGATGACTTGATGAATTATTTAATCCCAAATTATAATGTCCTACTACTTGCATACTTTGGCGTAGGAGAAATTTCAAAATCCTTAGAGAATGTTCCAATAGAATATTTTAAGAATGCTATCACTATAGTAAAAGAAGAATACAATATTTCTGATAACAAGATAGCTGTTATTGGACAATCTAAAGGTGGAGAAGCCGCCCTACTACTAGCAAACCAGCTAAATTCTGCACTTACTATCGCTTGTGTTGCTAGCTGTTATGTTTGGCAAGGACTCCCTGAAAAACTTCAAGATATGGGCAAAGCAGAACCTAAATCTTCATGGTCTTGGAACAATGAACCATTGCCATACATTCGATTCCACATCGATGAAGAAGCACTAAGAAATGCAGCCAATAAAAAATTCTGTAAATGCTATGAGAATTCAATAGAAAGATATTATGATGAAAAGGCATTAATAAATATGGACAACTACACAGGAAAGATATTACTCTTATCTGCTGAAAATGATGCCTACTGGCCAAGTAAAAAAATGAGTAATATTCTAGTTGAAAACAGCAAAACTAAAGAAAATATAAGCCATATTCCCCTTAACTTAGAGGGCCATTACTTCTTAAATTATGAAGAATCAGTCAGAGAAATAATTAATTTCTTAAAGGCAAACTTTTCTTAATATTAATGGAGCTCATATTAAGAGCTCCATTAATTCCATATTCCTGTTCCATATTTCTTTTGAGTTCTTGTAATCTTAGTCAAGCTTATACAAAATCCCAATATCCATATTATAATGCCGTACTGACTCACATTGATTAACTCAAATACTACCATTATTAACATTGTGACTCCAAGCATAACATATCCCTTCCCCATGGCTTCTGTATAATCTTTTATATCCTCTTCTTTTACATTCCTGCTATTATAGCCACTAATTAAAGATAACTTTTGCTTTTTCCAAACTATTAAACCCAATAGTACCATTAAAATTCCTACTACTAAAAGTATATAAGAAAAAATATTCATTACTAGTCCTCCAAAATCGAGTATATATTTTGAAAATGTAGACTTTTGTACATTTTTTTCATTATACACTATACAATTAGAACTCTGCAATAAATTGAGAAATATTTGAATAACACTCTCTTTACACTATCATAAGTCATCTGAAAATAAATAACATTTTTTAAGATGCCTAACTACTCTTTTAAGTATGGTGTAATAATTGATGGTTTAACAGGTAATCTTACTTCAAATATAGTTTTCTCATCATCACTATATGCTGCTATGGTTCCTTCATGTAATTCAATTATGTTTTTTGTTATAGCAAGACCTAGCCCTGAACCAGCTATTTTACTGTTTCTTGATTGATCTGTCCTGTACATTCTATCAAATATGTATGGCAAATGAACTGCTGGTATTGATTGCCCGTAATTAACAACTTGAACTACTGCCATCTTACCTTCACGCTTTGTTACCACATCAACATAATATCCATCTTGCCCATACTTAATTGCATTGGATAGTAAATTTTCAAACGCTCTTACTAGTTTTCCACCATCTGCATTTATTATCAACTTATCATTTGAAAAATTAGTTCTTGATCTCATATCCGCACTCTTAAATTGATATTCAAAATATGCAACCACTTGTCCTAACAGCTCTACCAAATTAATATCTGTCTTTTCTATATTTATAGTGTTGTTTTGCATTTTAGTAAGTTCAAACAAATCATTTATAAGCAAATTTAAACTCTTAGATTTTTCATACGCTATATTGGTATAATATCTAAGTTCTACCTCATCTTTATATTTATCAGTATCTATAATTTCTAGATAACCCATTATAGAGGTTAACGGAGTCCTTAAGTCATGAGAAACATTAGTTATTAAATCATTTTTGGTTTTTTGTGCGTTTCTTTCTTGTATGGTCAAATTTTTAAATTGCTTTGATATATTATTTATATTTTCTGCTAAACTGTTGATATTGCTATTTGAATTAACATGTATAATTCTGTCTAAGTCACCATTTGCCATGAGTTCAGTTTCATTTATAATGGATACGAAACTCTTTGCTTTTCTATAAGTTACAAGCAAATAGAACATAAAAAATATCAATAGCCCAATGATTATAGTGTTAGGGTCTTTAAGAATCTTGTACTTAACGTTTCTCCAAAGTTCCCACAAATAGGCAATGATTCGATTTTCATGTTCTCTATATAAGTAATCCATGAACTTTTTACTTAAAAACAATGTTGCATAAGTTAAGAGCAAAGCAATTAATATATCTCCTATGGAGCCTAAAAAATATTTAAGTAATCTTTTATTTTTCAATTTTATAACCAACTCCCCATATAGTGTGAATTATCTTATTCCCCTCCATATGTTGTTCTAGCTTGTCCCTAAGTCTGCTCATATGCACCATAACAGTATTATTTGATTGGTAGTATTGTTCTTGCCATACTCTTTCAAAGATTTCTTCTGCATTGAAAACTCGTCCTCTATTGCTAGCTAATAAATATAAAATCTCAAATTCTCTTGCTGTTAAATCCACTTCATTATAATCTATCATTACCTTGTGTCTCTTCTTATCTATAACCATTGATTCTATTCTTATTGTATCCTCTGAAACCTGCATTTTAGCATTTAGGAAATAGGCTCTTCTAAGCAGTGCTCTTATCCTAACTGTAAGTTCTAAGTGATTAAAAGGCTTGCATACATAATCATCTGCACCAGTCATAATACCTTGTATTTTATCCATATCCTCACCTTTTGCACTGAGCATAAGGATTGGCATATTGTATTTTTCCCTTACTTTCTCACAGACTTTTATCCCATCCATACCTGGCATCATTATATCTAAGACTATCAAATTAATATCTTCTTTATCTAATATTGATAAACACTCTTCTCCACAACTTGCCTTAAATACATTATAGCCTTCATTTTTAAGATTTATCTCTAACAAATCTCTTATTTCTTTTTCATCATCTACTACAAGAATATTATTATTCATTTTTCCTCCAAATTTAAGCATGTGAAAATAAATAGCAAGTCCAAATAAACTAGATAATGAACCTATTTACTTTCAGATACTTTATTCTATTATTTTTCCAAGTATTCTTCCAATGTAAGTCCATTATCATGAATATACTTAGCAGCTTTCTTTCCAACATATCTAATATGCCAAGGTTCATATTCTGTTCCTGTTATACTTTTCTTTTCAGCAGGGTATCTTATGATAAAGCCAAATCTATAGCAATTTGCTGCAAGCCATCTTGCTTCTTTTGAGCCTAAAAAATATCCAGCTTTATTAGTAAGGTCGATACATAATCCTGTTTGGTGCTCACTAAGCCCTGGTTTAGCTACATATTCATCGGCAAGCTTTTGACCTTGAGATTTGATTCTATTATTATAAGTTCTCTCTTGAGATTCATAAGATCTGTACCCTGAATTACCAAGTAATATTATTCCTTCTGATCTAGCTGCACCCACCAAAGTTTCTAATGGGTTCACAATAAGTGTTGCCACATGCTTTTCTTCATTTTCTGCTGTCTTTGAAAATGGTATATTAGGAATTTTCAAACCTTTGGGTATGTAATCTTCACTTAAACAATGCTCTCTATTAACTAATAGTAACTCTGGTCTTACACTAACATTAGCTGCTTGTATCCCTGCTTTGTCGTCATCTAAACCAATACTAAATCCATTAATCTTTATATTCCTTGATTTTAGAATTGTACTTCCTATTGCATACCAAAATATACAAATTATAATTACTATTATACTAAATACCTTAATCTTTTTAAATCCTTTCTTCATATCCTCTACTTCCTTTCCAATATCATACTCTTATTGTAAAAGGTAGAGCTTACAGGATTTATAAGAATTTCTTACGAAATCTTAAGTTATTAATTTCCAAACTTTCTTCTATAACCGCATTTTCTGCATAATTCCTCAACTGCCTGCCTGTTTGAGAAGCCTTCAAAAATATTTTGTGCTCTCTCATCTGCTAATATTTCCGAGAAATCTTTATTATTTATATTACCAAGGTTAATTACGCCTTCCCCATCAAGACAGCAAGGCACCACAGTTCCATCTACTAATATGGCAATCTGACTTCTGAGCCCATGGCAAAAACCAATGCCATCATCTTCCTGTTCTTTTAAGTCAGGCCACTGAAATATATGATCTTGATTTAAATACACGTTATTATCAATTTTAACACCACTGCCTGGAGTAACTTTTTCTTCAATTTTATAGGTTAGATTAAACTCTTTTTCAATTAAATCAAGTACTTCATAGTTCCTTTTGTTTTCTAAATTAATTGAATTATCCTGATCTAAATTCCAAAGTCTTAACGAGATTATAAGATTATTCTTCCTGGTCTCTTTTACAAAGGAAAGAATATTATTTATATATTCCCCTTTGCTATTGTATTTACTATTTGCATCAAAGCTATGTAAGGAAAAATTCATTTGTCTAAGGCTAGGCTTGTTGATTATCTTTTCTTTGGCTTTTTCTATAAGGGTTCCATTTGTTGTTATGTTAACTTTAAAACCCTTCTCATTGCTCAAGTCCAAAAACTTATCTATCTCTGGATGAAGAAGTGGTTCCCCCTTTACATGAAGGTATATATAATCTGTATAAGGTTTTATCTGATTTAATATCCTGTCAAACATTTCTATTTTCATGTACTCAGGCTTTCTCTTAGTTTGTGGACAAAAATCACAGGATAGGTTGCATACATTAGTAATCTCTATATATAATTTTTTAAATCTTTTCATTTGTTCTCCTACATTTCTATTTAATTTATATCAAGTATTATAACATAAGCTAATGATACTTTTTAATATCATTAGCTTATTAGAATTAAAATAAACAAATTTCATTAAGTTTTATAACTTTAAGCAAATTTATATCCCATACTGTTTTTAAAAGTGAATGCCTTCCCTTGTGAAGGAACAACTTTGACATTATCTAAATTTACATTGGATGTATTCTCTGCTATAAAACCGTTAATGGACTTTATGTTTATATTCTTTAAATATAGATTGCTGACTGGCATTGATGTAAGTCCCTTAATATCCGCGGCTTCTTTTGCCCCATCGCAAGATATATTTGATATATAAATGTTATGGAAATTAGGAACTTTTACATTTGCTTTATTGGCAGTACTCTTACCTTCATAATTGGTATCAAAAACAATGGCGTCTGTAACTATATCCTTCATATTTACCTTATCAATATATACCTCTTGAACATCTCCACCATCTCCAATATCACTTTTAAATCTTAAACCTGCCTCTGTCCCAGCATAAGTACAGTTGTGTACATAAATATTCTTCATACCACCGTATGTATTGCTTCCAATTACAAATCCACCATGGGCATAATTAACTGTACAATTCTCAATAACCACATTCTCTAAAGTCGGTTCATTTCCCTTTGATTTATTTGATAAATTAGACTTCATACAAATACCATCATCCCCTGTATTAATAGTATCATTATTCATCATTACATTTTTACAAGAAGTTATGTCAATTCCATCTGTATTCTGAGCCCAATTTTGATTATTAACCTCGGCATTTTGAATAATTACATTTTCACTAGAGGTTACATCCACATTAAATTGTGGGGAATTTTTAAAAGTAGGGCCATCTATTAAAACAGTCTTACAATCATTTAATTTTAATAGATTGGGACGTTTTATATCCTTAACGTCTTTACTTGGCCACAGCAAAGTTCCAGTACTATCTATAACTGCACCTTTGTCAACAAAAGAGTTCCATACAATATCTGTAACCTTTACCTTCTTCACTGGTCGCCAATTATCTCCATTCCCATTGAATACACCATTGCCTGTTATGGCTATGTTATTTAAATTTTCTCCTGAAATAAAATTCTCAAATTCGTCTGCAGATGATTTTTTTGTATCTGCCTTTTTATAATCATTAAGATCTTTGCTAAAAATGACTGTAGCATCATCCTGTAAATATAAGTTTACATTGCTTTTCAACTTAATAGGCCCTGTGAGCCAATTCCCAGCTGGAACTACTACTCTTCCTCCACCAGCCTTATTGCATTGTGAAATTGCTTCTGCAAAAGCAGTAGTATTTTCAGTCGTCCCATCTGATTTTGCTCCATAATCTGTTATATTAAAATTCTTATTTTGAAATTTAGTTTTCGCAACAGCTGACATTTTAAAAGGAGTACCATAAGCACATAATCCCTGCTTATTATTTCTATCTGATATATTCATCCTATTAGAGTCACACACCATAAAAAATGTGGTAACTGCAAGTATTGGTATAGTTAACTTTAATATTTTATTGAATTTCATAAATAACTCTCCTCTAATTAGCCCTGGTAAGCATTGGATCTTCTACAGTCTAATTATATTGAAAAGTTGTAACAAAATAATGAAATAAAGGTTAAAATTTAAGAGATATTGGGTATTCCAACATCTCTTTCTCCTTTATAAAGTTATTTTATTTATTATCCAAATATCCCTTAACTATGCAAACAACCTCTTCAAAATCATCTTTGTATTTAAGTATGTGTTCCAATAGTTCTTCATGTG
Organism: Clostridium sp. TW13; assembly: GCF_024345225.1. Taxonomy (NCBI): domain Bacteria; kingdom Bacillati; phylum Bacillota; class Clostridia; order Eubacteriales; family Clostridiaceae; genus Inconstantimicrobium; species Inconstantimicrobium mannanitabidum. The sequence goes on along the minus strand of NZ_BROD01000001.1, from coordinate 1,251,501 downwards.
TTGATTCTTTATATCTATGTGAAATTCTATTTCTAATTAATCTTGATTTATCTAAAAAAGCAAACATTTCTTCACTTAAAATACTTCTGATTTATTTATCTAAAAATCTCTTAATCATTATTTTATCTACTGCCCAATTTCCTAGTGTTCTTTTTACTATTTTTAGCAATGTACATCGAATCCCTACAGAATACTGCCTTTTAGGATTTTTTGTAGAAATTATCCTTGATACAATTTTCGCTACCTTTACTGCTTGCTGTGAACTAGTAATTAGCTTTGTAAAGTTTTTCTTAAAAGCTGCAATTTGTTCTTTATATGCTGTTGCACTTTCTGATGTGGCTGCTTTAGAGAGAGTTTGCATTGCTGGTATTATAAATGATGTATCTACAAAATAAGGTTGTATTTTTACCACTTTAATTCCAAACTTCTCTGTTTCCATCCTGAACCCATCAATCATACCTTCCAATGCTTGTTTTGAAGCAGGGTAATAAGGCATTATAGGTGTAGAAACTATACCTGCCAAAGAAGAAGTTACAATAATATGCCCATAACCTTGTTTTCTCATCTGCGGCATAACAGCTTTAATTGTTCTTGCAACTCCAAATAAGTTAACATCGAATTCTGCTTTTGCATCTTCTATATCAACAGTTTCTAAGGCTCCAGTACAACCATATCCCGAGTTTGCAAATACCACATCAATTCTATTTTCAGTTCCAATTATAATCTGTACTGCTTGTTTTAATGTTTTTTCATCTGTTACATCTACATAAAGAACCTTTCCTCCAAGCTTTTGTAGTTCTTGCATTTTATCTACTCTTCTAGCTGTACAATATACAATATGTTTCTCTTCTAATAGTAGTTTTGCAGTTGCATACCCTATTCCAGAGCTTGCTCCTGTGATTAAGATAACCTTTCTATTTTGCATTTTTGGCCTCCTACGTGAAAAATATTCACATATATAGTATATGTAGAACTATTCCATAAGAATGTTGGTGGACAAGTTACAAAAATTCGACATTTTTCTAACAACATTTAGCTGGAACAGTTCTATACATATTTTTATAATTGCATTAGCCCATACTTATATGCAAAATAATTCCATAAACTAAAGAGAAAATAAAAAAACTAAGGGAGCTTTATTGACATAAGCCTCCCTTAGTAATTCTAATTCACAAATGTATTTTTTACACGTTCTGAACGTGTAAAATATGGTATCCAAATTATAGCTGATATCAAAGGTGCAACTAGTGCTTTATTTTCACCCCTTAATGTTGAACCTAAGCTAAAAATTGAACTTAACATCGTATCCTTAAATATTGCCTCAAGCAACATTACCACACAAAAAGCTATCATTACTTTTGGAAATATCTTTTTCTTTCTAAAGAATAGATATAATACAATAAGGTCTAATAAAATTATTATAGCACACTCATAGAAATCAAATGTTATGTAGGCTTTAAAATCAGGAGCATGTCCTATTGTTGAAATCTTTTCTATAAGCTCTAAGCCTGATTGAGTAAAAAGTGCATCATAGAAACTTTTAAGCGAAAAAAGCATTATCAATGGTGCTAAAATTCTTCCTATTGCCACAATAATTAGTATTCCACGAATTTTACCATACTCTTGGTTTTTGTAATTCGTTTCTCCCTCGGAGCAATCTAAAAGATATGTACCACAATGAATACATTCAGTCGCATCATCTGGACTATCCTTTTTACAGTTAATACAATGTTTCATATAAATTCTCCCCCTTTTCCCATCCAATAGTATTTGTTTTATAGTACTATACTAATTTTCCATAACACAAAAATACTAATTATATACAATTTAATAACATTTATATTATCATAAATATTGTAATACGTATACATTATTTATCTTTAATAACAAAACCAGCATCTTATCCTATAAAATAAAATGCCGGCTTATGACTTTATCTAGTTATCACCATCAATTAGATTTCCAAACAACCCAAGCACGCTTCCTTCTTCTTTGCTACGCCCACCTGCATTTGGTGCTGCAGCAAATACACGACCTGCTAATCTACTAAATGGTAAGCTTTGAACCCAAACAGATCCTGGGCCTGTTACTGTGGCGAAGAATACGCCTTCCCCACCAAAGAATGTGTTTTTAATTCCACCTACAAATTGAATATCATAATGTACATCCTTTGTCATTGCAACTAAGCAGCCTGTATCAACTCTTAATATTTCACCTGGTCTCAAATCTCTCTTTACTATGGCACCACAAGCATGGATAAACGCTAATCCATCACCTTCAAGTTTTTCAAGGATGAACCCTTCACCACCGAAGAAACCTACACTTAATTTCTTTCTAAAATCTATTCCTATTGACACTCCCTTAGCCGCACATAGAAAGGCATCTTTTTGGCAAATCAGCTTTCCTTGGTACATTCTTAAATCTATAGGAATTATTTTTCCTGGATATGGCGCTGCAAAAGATATCTTTTCCTTAACAACTCCTGAATTTGTAAAAGCAGTCATGAACAAACTTTCTCCTGTAAGCACTCTTTTCCCTGCTGAAAAAAGCTTATCCATAAATCCGTTAGATTTCTGATTTGATCCATCACCAAATATAGTTTCCATTTGCATGTTAGGGTCCATCATCATCATGGCTCCTGCTTCTGCAACCACAGTTTCTCTTGGGTCAAGTTCAATTTCTACAAATTGCATGTCATCTCCATAAATCTTATAATCAATCTCGTGTGAATACATAAGTTCATCTCCCTTTTTAGGCATCTTCAAAAAATAAATAAGTCCATCTGCTAGTCTATTTGGACTTGTTATTTATTTTCATATGCTTTATCTTAATATTAATAAGTATAATCTATGCTAAATTAAATATACTATATTCTTGTTTATTTTTTATATCCTTTTAACTTTAGTACAACACTTTTCTTCACAAATCACATTTTCAAGTCATTCATCATTTATTTTCTATTTCCTTCTTTATCAAATATTCTTCTAAGGTGTACCTCTGTATAAAATACAAATACAATAATAATTATTGCAGTACTGAGGGCGCATATTTTACTGATGAAATCTTGATTAGATTTGAATAGTTCAGTTAGAATAAACGAAATTGCAGATGCTATAATTGATCCACATATGGCCATTATACCTGCAAATGTATTGGCTTCCTTCCAAGTGTCTTCATTCTTCATAGCAAATGGAGACTTATAGCCAATTCCGTTATTTCTATTTGGTGGAGCTATTATTAAAACTAATCCCATTAAAAAAAATATTATTGAAACTAAATAATATATCTTCATGCACATCCCTACTTTCCTATCATACTTAGAATGATATTATTCGAATATGTGCATATTATAGCATAAATTTCCTATCTATCATCGCTTATAAATCTTAAGATTTGCTTAAGATTTTTAACGCTTCACACTTGATTTTCTAAAGATATTTTTTTATTGTGCTTGAGCTAACCCTAATTCCTCTTGATCAATTTGAATATCAAGGTTTCTGAATTCTTTTAACATCCAAAATACAGTAAGAATTAATGATAATAAATCAGATACTACAAAGGAACCAAACACACCTGTCATTCCAAAGAAAATAGGTAATATTACTGCAAGTGGTACCAATAAAATGCATTGTCTCAATCCTGATAATATGCCTGACTGTTTTGATTTTCCTATAAACTGAAAATATCTAGCGCTTATCATTTGAAACCCTACAAAAGGAATACTCAACCCTATAACACGCATCCCATTTGTTGTCATATTAACAAGAGCAACATCTTGCGCTCCTCCAAATAAAAGAGCTAGTGAATGGCTGAATATCTCCATAAAACCAAACATAACTAATGAAAAAACAGTTGCATATTTTAAGCTTTTTATCAAGGTTTCTTTTACACGCTTATTTTGTTTAGCTCCAAAGTTTACTCCTACAATTGATTGAATTCCTTGGCTAAGACCAATGATTGGCATATATACCATCATCAAAAGTGTGTATATAACGCCATAGGAAGCTTGACCTATACTTCCACCATATTGATTTGACACACGATTAAATACCATAGAAATAATGCTGATAGTTATTTGCATAATGAATGCAGGAACTCCTACTGAAATTATTGTTTTTGCTATAGACTTATCAATCCTCATATATGAACGATGTAACTTTGCTACAGTCTTATTGCTTGTTAAGAATCTAATAGCTATTATATTTGAAACTAGGTAACCAATTGAACATGCCATAGCTGCACCCTTTATTCCTAAATGAAGTCCAAATAAGAAAACTATATCTAACATAGCGTGAATTCCTATGCTGGTTAAAAAGTTATAAGTTGCTTTCTTCGAATATCCCATTCCTCTAATAATATTATTTAACACTTGGTTATTTATAAAAAACATTGTAGCTATAAACATAACTAAGGTATAAGGCATAGCATACTGCATACTTTCGTCAGTTGCTCCATAAAGAGTTAGAATTGGTTTTAAAAATATACATCCAAGTACTGTCAATATAATACTCATAATAATTGACAGCGTGTAGGCATTTCCAATCATCTTCTCTGCTTTTTCTTTATTATTTTTTCCAAGTTCTATTGCTATAGCTGCAGATGCTCCTCCTGCAATAATTTGAGAAAAAGCTTGAAGAAGTAGTTGAATTCCCATTGCTACAGATACTGCGGCCAAAGCCTCTGTACCCACAGCCTTTCCTATAAATATTCTATCCAGTGCTATATTCAACGTACTTACCATAAAGGCAAATATAGCTGGAGCTGAAAGGTTGAAAATTAATTTGCTAATTGATTGTGTTCTTAACTGTTCTGTTCTATCCATAATTTAATACATCTCCTCTTTAAATATGAGCAATCACTCATGTTATGATTGAATTATATTCCTGCTAGAAATCTTTGTCAATATTAATATGAGTAAAAGCTCATATTTATTTGACAATTCTATAAAAACATCTTAAAATATGGATATTACAGTGATAAAAAGGTAGGAAATAAAATGATTAAAGATGAAATAATAGATAACCCTAATAATAAAATTGAAAATAAAAAAAGTAACGATACAGATTCTATAAGAAAACCAAAACAAGCTAGAAGCATTGAAACTAAGAGAAAGATATTAGATACTGCCTTGAAACTTTTCTGCAATAATGGTTTTCATAAAACCACCACTAACGAAATTGCGAGAGAATCAGGTGTACCTATTGGCTCACTTTATTCATACTTTAAAAACAAGGACATGATTTTAATCGAAATACTAGATGACTATCATCAAAGCTTCGCTGATAGAATTAGTAGCTTAAGCAATGAGAAAAACATAGAAATTGCCAAGCAGGACAAAAGAGCATGGATCAGAGGATGTATTGAAATGTTAATAAAACTTCATGAGGAAACAAAAGAATTTAATTTAGAGTTGCAAGCCTTACAACATTCTATTCCTGAAGTTGCAGCCTTACATGAAGAACATGACCTAGAAATACAATCAAGAATAATGCGTGAATTTGAACCTTTTAAAGAAGAAATGAATATTACGGATTTTGAGGCAGCTGCTATTGTTCTAAACGATGTTATGTCTTCTACTGTTGATCGTATAGTTTTTACTAAGCTTAATATTGAACGTGAAAGAATCATTGACTGTACAGTAGAAGTTGTTTACAAATATTTATTTAACTAAAATGTTTATGATTAATTTATATAATAAGTTTGCATACTAAACTTACTATATAAATTTATAATTATATAAATTCTAAAGTAATAGTTCACATTACTAAAAAGTGCATTAAGCAATAATGAGGTTTATTTATTGAAATATCTATTAAATTTATTTAAACAAACTTTAAAACTTCAAAAATTTAGATATAAAAAATGTATTTCAAAGATATTCTAATATATGGTACAATATTAATTATTCAGACAATTCCATATATTGTGACTTATTTCTTGTAAATGGAGGTTAGTGTGTTGAAAAAGTTAATATTATTATTTGCCACAGTTATGCTTTTTATTTGCTTTGCTGGTTGTTCAAAAAAAGCAATGCCAACAAGCGTACAGGCAGCTAGTCTAAAAAATTATGAAAACCAAATATATGATATTTCATTAAAATATGATCCTACATGGAAATTCGACCCTAGGTATAATGAACGTTATGAAGGAGACAACGGTTTTTTCCAAGTTGGAGCTACTGATGGAAAAAACTTAAGTATAGATCAGGTTGCTAAAAATGATGCTAGCCATGACCTATATCCCTTCGGAAGGTACCCTAAAATAACAAAGTTAACCATACAAGGTCAAGATGCTAGACTTATTATGCCATCACAAGATCAATCATCTTCCTTCTCAAAACAAGCTGAATTAGTAGTAAAGTATCCAAAACCAGTAAATATCAATGGTAACTTTTATTCTTATTTAGTTATCTGGGCTGATATAAATCATATTAATGAAATTGCCGGCACAATACAATTTTTGCCTTAACTACTCTATACAAGAAGGTATTTACATTAGTACTATATTAATAAAATTATCTTCTTGCATAATAACTATAAAAAACTGCTTGGTTTCTTGTCACCAAGCAGTTTTTTATATAATGTTTGTTTTAATCTTACTGTTTATTCCGTTTATGGCACTCGTTTGTCTTACTAACACAATCTTTTTTATATCTAATTAAATTATCGTTGCTTAATCAACACAAAAAACAAACTTAGCATAAATGTTACAACTGATAGAATAACTGCTATTAGCAGGATTCCTGTTATAAAAATATTATACTTCATTACATCAATTGCAGTAATAAATTGGGCTATATCAAAAACATTTAAAACTAACAATATCAAAAACATTATTCCAAGTCCTTTTGAAGCTCCTTTTATGTCTGCGTGGCTTAAGGATATATGTGAAGCTATGCAGATTGATAAAAATAAGAATAAATAAAACCATGGATTTTTAAAATTTTGTGCTGAAAAAATAGTCTTTATCAATTCACCATAAGATGTTAAAATTCCTTTCACTATTGTTTTATTAAAAGACTTAACCTGCAAATTTTTAATTAAAATATGTAAATACTGATTATATGCTCCTGGTATTATAAAATACATAAGTGCAATAATTGAAAGTCCTCCTCCAAAAATTGGAGCTATTCCTATGAAAAAATTTCCCACTTGATGATATAAATTATTTTTATTAAAAGAGTGATTTACATAACCCATTACTCCATTACTATCTGGCTTTTGAAGAAGCTTTATTTCCTTTATCTTATGTCCAAATACTATGGCTAAAAGAGCATGACTAAGTTCATGTATTGGTACTCCAATAAAACCTGTTATCATCATTGCCTTGCTTCCAAAACTTCTTTGAAAATTTTTTAATGAATTATTTCTTAATATACCAAGCAAAAAGCCTATTAATATAATTACTCCTGTTAAACAAATTGTCTCTATTATTGCATTTCCTAATAATTGTAGAATTTCTATCATTCTCATCACCTTTCCCAATAAATTTTTACTGCATAAGTAGTAATTAAGGTTTTTGGCTAAATTTATTTCTCATTTTAATCATTAATCATAATTAAGTATTTAAATAATGAGAATTATTATTAAGCTAACCCTATATATTATATTATAAAAACGCTTAACAACAAACTAGTTTTTATTTAGCGCCTTTATATATTCCTTATTTTTCCTAAGTTATCAATCTGCTACGTTCGACTTATTTTTTGTTATCAATTTCATTTTTTTAACAGTTAAATAATGTGAAATTGATAATTAAAATCCTTCTAATTTAATTTCTTATATTTTTTCAATGTTTTTGAACATGTTTATTGTATATTGTTACAATTTATTATAAAATGTTGTAAATATGTAATGATCAACTGCTATTACATTATTAGCCATGTCTATTTCCTTGCATCGGGCTAATATAATTTGTAATAGCATTCTTCGTTATATATATAAAAATATATATTTTAAAAGGGGGAAAAATATTGAAAAAATCAAGATTTAAGCTGCTTTCTATTGTAACAACTATTTGCTTAGTATCTTCTTTTTCAACCGCTAGGGCAAATACCAAGAAGTTATCTGATGAAGAATTTAAAAAGATAATTTCTGAGTATTATCAAAATTCAAAGCAGTCAGACCAAATGAATCAAGCATTAAAGTCTAAACTTGGAATCAAAGACACAGATTCTGATTGGGAACAATCTAAGGCAAAAGACTCTACTGATGGGGAAAAGGTAGTCAGAGTTCTTGTTCAATTAGAAGACAAGCCTGCCATAAAAAGTGGTTCATCATTAGATTCTAAAAAGGCTGTAGAAAAATCCTTAAAAGATGAGCAAAAAGATGTTATTAGTGAAGTAGAACAAATAACAGGATCCAAAGTAAAGAGAAGTTTTGGATATCTTTTAAATGGTTTTAGTATTGAAGCTAAGAAAAAAGATATTTCTAAAATTGGTTTACTTAAGGGTGTAAAAAATGTTTCAGAAGCCAGAACTTATCATCCACAGATGACATATGCTAAGCAAATAACAGGTGTCACTAAGGTTTGGCAGAACAATAAGTACAAAGGGGAAGGAATGGTTGTAGCTATAATCGATACTGGTATAGATTACAAACATAAAGATCTTAAAATTACAGATACATCAAAAGAAAAATTAACTAAATCTGCTGTATCTGATAGTATTTCTAAATTAAATCATGGGAAATATTACACTGACAAAGTTCCATATGCTTATAACTATGCGGACAATAACGATAATGTTATTGATACCACTGGTGTAATGCACGGAATGCACGTTGCAGGTATAGTTGCAGCTAATGGTAGTGATGATCCTAATTTTAATTCAGTAATGGGTGTTGCCCCAGAAGCTCAACTTTTGGATATGAAAGTATTTTCAAACACACCTAATGTAGAAAGTGCTTATGATGATGATGTAATCGCAGCAATCGAGGATTCAGTTAAACTTGGAGCTGATGTTATTAACATGAGTTTAGGTTCAGAGTCAGGCTTCGCTGATGCTGAAGATCCTGAACAAACTGCTGTAAAAAATGCAACTGATGCTGGTGTAATGGTTGTTGTTTCTGCAGGAAATGCTGGAGAATCTACAAATACCAGTAGTTGGGATCAACCAACAAATATATTAGGAATAAAAGACACTGCAACTGTAGGCGCACCTGGTACTACTCCTTCTGCATTAACAGTAGCTTCTATGGAAAATAGCAACATAGTAGTAAACAAAATAGAATATGCTACCGGTACTGAAAAAGGTTATATGACTTATGCAACAGTTGAAAATGACGATTATACTTCAATTGCAACTCCTCACCAATTAGTTGATTGTGGAATAGGTCAACCTAGTGATTTTAATGGCAAAGACTTAACAGGTAAAATAGCTCTTATAAAGAGAGGGAGCTTATCATTTAATGATAAAGTTACTAATGCTCAAAAAGCTGGTGCTATTGGTGCATTAGTTTACAATAACGATGAGGGTGGAACTGATTTAATTCAAATGTCAGTATCAAATAACAGTATTCCTGCTTTATCTGTCAGCAATGTAGATGGTACTAAGCTATTAAAAAATATAGCAACTGCCACTATTGCAGTTACAGGAGCAAAAGGTTCTCAAGAAAATCCAGATAAAGATGATATGTCACAATATAGTTCATGGGGACCAACTGAAAGCCTAGATTTCAAACCTGAAATCACAGCTCCTGGTGGAGATATATATTCCTTAGCAAACAATAACAGCTATCAATCTATGAGTGGTACTTCTATGTCCTCTCCTAATACTGCTGGTTCTCAAGCATTACTAATCCAATCAATAAAAGAAAGAGGATTAGGACTTACTGGCAATGCTGCAGTTAAATTTGCTAAGAACTCTATTATGAATACTGCTACAGTTATGTACGACAAGTATAATAAGACTGTTCCTTATTCTCCAAGAAGACAAGGTGCTGGACTTATTAACCTTCCTTCTGCTGTAACAAATAATGTAATAATTTCAGATTCTACTGGCAATGCTGGAGTAACATTAAGAAGTTTTACTGAAAAAACTAAAACTTTTGATTTAACACTTAAAAATTATGGTAAAACAGCTGTGACTTACAATGTGCCTAAATCAGATTTACTTTGTGAAAAAACTGATGCAAATTCATTTATTCACGAAGCTGTTGTTACAGATGGTTCAGTATCTACAAATACCTCTACAATAACTGTTCCAGCTAATGGAACTGCTACTGTAAAAGTTACTGTATCAATTCCTGACCAATTTAAGGCTGATAACTTTGTTGAAGGTTTTGTTAAATTTGATAGTGCAACAAAAGATGCACCATCTCTTTCAGTTCCATTTATGGGTTTCTATGGAGATTGGGCTGCATTAAATATCATAGACAAACCTGCATATGACAAAGATACAATATCTGCCGCTACTTGTATTGGAACTGTTACAAAAAATGGTTTTGTTTCTTTAACTTCAGAAGATCCTAACGGAACAGCTTTCTCACCTAATGGTGATAATTCTCAAGATTCTGTTGTTCCAAATTTATATTTGTTAAGAAATGCAAAGCATTTAACTACTCAAATACTTGATAGCAACAAAAATGTAATTGCTACATTAGATACTGGAAATAACGTAAGTAAGACTTCTTTAGAAAAATTCATGAAAAAAGACACAATCGGAAGAACTCTTACTGGAGCTAAATGGGATGGTACTATTTATGATGCCTCAACTGGCAGCTATAAGAAACAAGCTGATGGTCAATACTATTACAGAATCATAGCTACAACTGATTTAGAAGGCGCTAAAGATCAAGTTATTGAAATGCCTGTAAAGATTGATACTGTAGCTCCTGCTTTAAAACTAGCATCTACAAAAGCTAATCCGGATGGCACTTATCATGTTGTGTGGACTGCAAATGATACTGGTTCCGGGGCTTATAATGATAGAATTTATGTTTCTGTAAACAACGAAGTAGTAATAATTAGCAAAGGTGTTTCAACTAATAAAGCATTAGTTAAAAATTTCGTTGCTAACGGAAATACCTACAGTGCAGACGTTGCTGTTACTGCAAATACAAGAAACAATATAAAAATGGGTCTTTTCGATAATGCAGGAAACCTTTCAATGACAACAACAGACCTAGCAGTGGGTGATGTACCTCAAGTTCAATTGTTTAACTTAGATGATAACATGTATATTGGACCTGATTCTGTGGACAAGAAAGTGTTCACAATTCAAGGACAAGTTTCTTCTAACATTAGTACAGTTTCTGTAAATGGAACCGATGTACAACTTGAAGATAATGGGTACTTGGATGCAGATGTTAATGTTGCAGAAGGTGCAAATACTGTAGTAGTATCTGCTAAAGATTCTTCTGGTAAAGAAATTTTCAACCATTCTTACAACTTTACAGTTGATACAACTAAACCAGAACTTAAAATAACTGTTCCTGGTTATACTGATCAAAGCAGTATTATAAGCTCAACAACTTCTACCATAGATATTACTGGTAATGCTAGTGATGCTAATTTAGCAGAAGTTAGGGTTAACGGATTACCTGTAGATAAATCTGCAATTGATAGTAATGGTAATTTCAAAGCTACTGTAAAGCTTGTAGATGGACTAAATTCTATTTTTGTAGAATGCAAAGATATCTGCGGTAATGTTTCTAATAAATTTGTAAAAGTTAATTATGCTGACCCTAAAAAAGCATTCAATATAACTTTTGATAATTTATCATCATTAATGACTCTTAATGCAAATGATGTACCAAATGGTGTTTACACAGTTAAGGGTTCTGTAAATCATACAGTTAAGACATTCTTAATAAATGATACTCCTGTAACTGTAGATCCAAAAAATAATACTTTTGCTGTTGATGTAAAACTAAAGCAAGGTACAAATATAGTTAAAGTTTACGCTGAAGAAAACGGAACTGCATTATACAATTTTGGATATAGAGTTCTTTTTGATTCTAAGGCTCCAAGCTTTACATTAAAATCTCCTGTTACAAGAAGTGACGGAAAGATTTATACAAACTCAAATAATGTAAATCTAGTTGGAACTGCAAGCGATAACTTATATGGTTATACATTCTATGTAGATGGTAACGCTATATTTACTCTTGATAGGTATCCTTCTTCAGATTCAAAAGTATTGACAAAAGATTTCAACGTTCCTTTAAAAGTTAAAGATGGTGATACCGTATCAATAAGCTTAATAGATGAGTTTGCTAATAAGACAGAGCAAAAAATTCCGGTAGTAGTAGACACAATTGCTCCTGCTGTT